>JAFMQT010000001.1 GCA_017354515.1 Nocardia sp.
AGCCGGGCCCCTGCGGATAACCGGGGCGGCCGGCCGACGGGTCCTCCTGTGGCGGCCAGCCGGGCGCCGACCAGCCGGCCGGAGCGCCGTAATCCGGGCGCGAACCGTGATTGACCGGACCTCCGTAGCCGGGACCGCCGACAGGTCGCGGATAGTTCCCGGGCTGCGGCGCGGGCGGATATGCCGGTGCCTGACGTGGGTCGCCATATCCGGCCGGGGGATAGCCGTTGGCCGGAACCGGTTGCGGCGCATTCTGATTCGTGTTCTGCGGCGTGGACTCCTCGGGCCACGGCTCACCTCGTTCGGTGGCGAGCTCGCGCGGGGTCTTCACCGGCGGGCGGTCCGAGGGGACCCGCTCACCGAAATCGTTGAAGGCGGTGATGCGCGGACGCTTCTCGACGGTGGAGAAGACCTGCTCGAGATCCTTGCGGTGCAGGGTTTCTCGTTCGAGCAGCGCGGTGGCCAGTGCGTCGAGTTCGTCGCGGTAGTCGTTGAGGATCGCCCACGCCTCGGTGTGCGCGGCCTCGATGAGGTTGCGCACCTCCTCGTCGATCTCGCGGGCCACCTCGTGCGAATAGTCCGAGGCCGTGCCCATGGACCGGCCCAAGAACGGATCTCCCTGTTCCTGGCCGTAGCGCACGGCGCCCAGCCGGGCGCTCATCCCGTATTCGGTCACCATCGCGCGGGCGATCTTGGTGGCCTGGTCGATATCGGAGGAGGCGCCGGTGGTCGGCTCGTGGAACACCAGTTCCTCGGCCGCGCGGCCGCCCATCGCCATGACCAGCCGGGCGATCATCTCCGAGCGGGTCATCAGGCCCTTGTCGTCCTCGGGCACCGTCATGGCGTGGCCGCCGGTGCGACCGCGAGCCAGGATGGTCACCTTGTAGACGGGCTCGATATCGGGCATCGCCCAGGCGGCCAGCGTATGCCCGCCCTCGTGATACGCGGTGATCTTCTTCTCGTGCTCGCTGATGATGCGGCTCTTGCGGCGCGGACCGCCGATCACCCGGTCCACCGACTCCTCGAGCTGGGCACCGGTGATGACATTGGCGCTCTCCCGCGCGGTGAGCAGCGCGGCCTCGTTGATGACATTGGCCAGATCGGCGCCCGACATGCCCACGGTGCGCTTGGCCAGACCGTCCAGATCGGCGTCCGGCGCGATCGGCTTACCCTGCGAGTGCACCCGTAGAATCGCGCGCCGACCGGCCAGATCCGGATTGCTGACCGGAATCTGGCGGTCGAAGCGGCCGGGCCGCAGCAGCGCCGGGTCCAGGATGTCGGGCCGGTTGGTGGCCGCGATGATGATGACCCCGGTGCGATCACCGAAACCGTCCATCTCGACCAGCAGCTGATTCAACGTTTGCTCGCGCTCGTCGTGACCGCCGCCCAGACCGGCGCCGCGTTGACGGCCGACCGCGTCGATCTCGTCGACGAAGATGATGCAGGGGCTGTTCTGTTTGGCTTGATCGAACAGGTCGCGCACGCGCGAGGCGCCGACACCGACGAACATCTCCACGAAATCCGAGCCGGAGATGGTGAAGAACGGAACCCCGGCCTCACCCGCGACGGCGCGCGCCAGCAGCGTCTTACCGGTACCCGGCGGGCCGTACAGCAGCACACCCTTCGGAATCTTGGCGCCGAGAGCCTGGTAGCGAGCCGGATTCTGAAGGAAGTCCTTGATCTCGTAGAGCTCTTCGACTGCCTCGTCCGCGCCGGCCACATCCGAGAACGTGGTCTTGGGCATATCCTTCGACAGCTGTTTGGCCTTGGATTTGCCGAAGCCCATCATGCCGCCGCGGCCACCGCCCTGCATACGGGCCATCACGAAGACGAACAGGCCCAGCAGAATCACCATCGGCAAGACGAACAGCAGGATCTGCGTGAACCAGCTGTCCTGTTTGACCGAGGTATTGAAGGGCGCGCCGGAATTCTGGACATCGCGCAGAACCTGCGCGGAGACCTCGCTGCCGCCCGGGTACTTGGCCATGATCTGGGTCTGGCCGGAGGTGGCGTCATTACCCTGCTTGAGGGTTATTCGCAGCTGCTGCTCTTTGTCATCGATCTGTACCTGCTTGACGTTTTGCTTATCGGCGAGCTGGGTGAGCGCCACCGACGTGTCGACGTTCTTCCAGCCGCGCGTGTCGTTGCTGAAGTAGCTGACCAGGTAGATCACGAGCAGGATGCCCGCGACTATGGCCAGATTGCGAAACACTGTCTTGCGGTTCATAGAGCGTCGGCCGGCGGGCCAGTCCTTTCCGGTGTTTTCCGGTATGTGCCTACTATGCGTCGGTGCCGGATCCGTAACGGCACCGACCGGGTCGCGCAGAACGGATGCGGACAAGCCACGTTACCGCGTACGGTCTACTCGAAACATCGCGCAGTTCGACAGCGTATGGATTTCAACAGGTAAACGGCCGGAGAACGAAAGTGGTTCCCGACCGGATCGGGCGATCACCTCCGTGGTGGTCGCCCACGTGGTCCAATCATGGCATGTACGACCTATTGTGAGCGACAACACAAGCGAACGCACAGGGGGTATGGACATCGTCGAGTTGAGGACACCCACGGCGATACTGCGGCACGGTAGTGGGCGAGTTCAAGTCCTGCGGCCGGGCACCGACGGCGAGCGCGTGCTCGACGTCCCGGTGTCGGACCTGCTCAAGGTCAAGCTGAACCGGCGTGGCGACGATGCCGTGGTGATCGAGATCTATTCGCGCTATCCGAGCCCGGTGCTCACCGGCGTACCCGCCGACCGAACCCCGCTGCCGGTCCTGATCGCCGAACACGACGTACCGGCCGCCACGGTGATCGTCGAACGGATCAACGCCCAGATCCTGGCCACCCAGCGCATCGATATGTCCGCACCCGATCTGACCCCGCCGGCGCCGGTCTGGGGTAAAACCGGCCCCACCCGGGCCGATGTGGACCGCGCGGTGCGCCGGATGGCGCCGCGCCGGGAGACTCGCTCCGCCACGGCCATACTCCACACGCTGGTCACCTCCGAGGAGTTCATGCTCGAGACGGCGCTGGTCGAGGCCGTTCCGCCGGCCGGACACGGCCGCGGACTGCTGGCTGTCACCACCGATCGGGTGCTGTTGCTGTCGGTCGGAACCACGCCCTGTTACGCCCGCGAAATTCCGGTAGCCGCGCTGATCAAGGCCGAATCCGGGCAACGCGAGGGCGTGGATTCGGGAGCCCGCACGCTCACCATCACCGATGGAAATATGGAGCTGCGCTTCACCGGCGCCGATCTCGCCGATACCGATCGGATCGTCGGCGCGGTCAATTTCGCGGTGCAGCGGCAGGCCGCCGACGGCGCCGTCGCACCGCCGGATCCCGGTGTGGAACAGCTGTATGCGGACTGGGAGTTGCTCGTCGAGCGCCACTCACTGGGAATGGTCGACGATGCGCAGTTCCAGCGGTACGGCCGCGGAATTCTGCGTTCACTCCCGGACTGATCCGCGACCTCACGCGGTCCGCGCGACATCGCGTAGCAATGCGAGCCGCGCGGTGCCCCTCCGGTAGCCCTGCCGGGCTAGTCGCCCTGCAGGGCGATCCGCCGCCAGGGACTGGTCGGCCGCATCCACAACCGCACCAACTCCAGCCGCCGGTCGAGGCCCCCGGATTTGAGTTCGGCCAGATCCTCGCAGGCCTGCCAATAGGTCCAGCCGGCCAGGAAGGAATCGCCGAACTGGCGCCAGTTCCGGTAGCGCCGCTGCGCTTTGGGCAGGGCGCGCATCACATAATCCCAGGATAAATCCGCGTCCAGATAGCCGGCGGTGAAGGCCATCCGGGCCACCGCGACCACCCGGGCCAGATCCCAGGCCTGAATATCGGCCGGCAACGGATGCACCAGATGTCCGGTCAGCTCCAATTTGATGGCCTGGGACCAGATGTCGTAATCGCGGACCAACGCCTCCGGATTGTCCATCCCCCGAAACGCCCCGACCTGACGCAGGAATGCACGATGCCGATCCGCGCGCTCACCGAACCGGTCCCGCTCGGGCGAATTGACCCCCGCCATCACCAGCGGGTGCACCAGTGCGTACAGCGGTGAGTGCATCCCCTCGAGCAGCTGTTCCATCGAGGCGATCGCCTCGGCACCGTCGGTGATCCCCCAGGCGCCGGTCATGGTGTCGATGGCCAGTTCGCGCCGGTCACCCAGCGGATGTTCACGTTCGGGGCCCAGCAGCAGAGCGTCGTGAAAGGCGTCCCACCGGGAGGAATAGAACGCTCCCAGCGATAGCGCACGCAGCTCTTCATCCGAGACCTGGGCACCGGACCAGTGGTCGTCCTCGCGCTCATCCAGCTCCGGATAGGGGAAAGTGGTCAGGGTCGGCATGTCACGGACAGACATGCCCCGATTGTGTCGCATCTACGAGGTGCCGGTTCGATTATCGCCGAGGCCGTGTCGATCGCACTGCCGTGACACCGATTCTCGGCTTTGCTCCGCAGCACGGTCCCGAGGTCTACTCTCGGCGTATGGCTGGCAACATCACCTTGCTGCGCGGACTCGAGCCGCGCGCTACCGATCAGGAAATCTTCGCTGCCGCACAGGAATACGTCCGCACCGTCGGTGGCCTGACAGGGCTGTCACACTCCACCAAGGCATCCTTCGACAAGGCCGTGGCAACGGTCGCCGAGGCGACCACCACTCTGCTCGCCGAACTCGGAGACCGCCCGGCCGCGGCGGCCGCTCCCCCGGTGCACGATCCGGTCGGATAGTCCGTTTCCGGCGCATCTGTGACACGATCGTGGAGTGAGCCGCTTCACTAACTTCCGCATGTCGTGAAGCGCTGCACACTGTCAATCGTTCGCAACGCGGCGCGCGTGGGAGATAGATCGTGACCAATACCGAATCCTCGTCCGGCGATACAGCATCGGACAAAGCAGCAGAACGCACATCGGCCTCCGCCGAGATCGAGATACACAACCCCGCGACCGGCGCTCTGGTGGGCACCGTTCCGGCCGAATCCGCCGAGGCGGTCGCCGCCAAGGTCCGCGAACTGCGTTTGTACCAGCCCGAATGGGAGGCCATCGGCCCGGACGGTCGCAAGGAATGGCTGCTGAAGCTGCAGGACTGGATCGTCGACAACACCGACCATCTGGCCGATGTGCTGCAGTCCGAGACCGGTAAGGCCCGGGTCGACTCACTCATCGATCCGAGTTTCTCGGTGGATGTCATCGGCTACTACGCCCGCCGGGCCGGGAAGTTCCTCGCGGACGAGCACCCCTCGCCGCACAGCCCGCTGGCCCGGGTCAAGAAGCTGACCACGGTCTACCGGCCGTATCCGGTGGTCGGCGTGATCACGCCGTGGAACTTCCCGCTGGCCATGCCGGTCTTCGACGCGATTCCGGCGCTGGCCGCGGGCGCGGCGGTGGTCGTCAAACCCTCCGAGGTGACGCCGCTGGCGGCTCTGGAGCTGGCGCGTGGCTGGGCCGAGATCGGCGCTCCGCCGGTCTTCGCGGTGGTCACCGGGGCCGGCGAGACGGGAGCGGCGGTGGTCGACAACGTCGACTATGTGCAGTTCACCGGGTCCACCCGGACCGGCAAGGCGATCGCGGCCGCCTGCGCGGATCGGCTGATTCCCTGCAGTCTCGAGCTCGGCGGCAAGGATCCGGCCATCGTCCTCGCCGACGCCGATCTGGACCGCGCGGCACACGGAATCGCTTGGGGCGGACTGTTCAACGCCGGTCAGGTCTGCATTTCGATCGAGCGGGTCTACGTCGAGGAGTCGGTCTACGACACCTTCGTCGACAAACTGGCGGCCACCGTGGGCGAACTGCGTCAGGGCTCCGAGGGCCGGGAGCCGCGGTACGACGTCGGAGCCCTGGCCAACGACAACCAGAAGAACATCGTCTCCAGCCATGTCGAGGACGCGGTCGCCAAGGGCGCGAAGGCCGTCACCGGCGGTAAGGCCACCGGCGTGGGCACCTTCTACCAGCCGACCGTGCTCGCCGATGTCGATCACAGCATGACCTGTATGACCGAGGAGACCTTCGGCCCGACCATCCCGGTGATGAAGGTCGCCGACGAGGAGGAGGCCGTCCGGCTGGCCAACGACTCGATATACGGCCTGTCGGCCACCGTCTGGACCGGCGACAAGAGTCGTGGTGAGAAGATCGCCCGCAGGCTGAATGCCGGTGCGGTCAACATCAACGATGTGATGGCGAATATGTCCAGTTTCGCCCTGCCGATGGGGGGCTGGAATCAGTCCGGGATCGGCTCGCGCTGGGGCGGTGCCGAGGGCGTCCGCAAGTACTGCCGCAAACAGGCGATCACCACGCCCGCACTGCCCACTCAGGAGAAGGAGCTGATCTGGTATCCGTACGAAACGGGCAAGATCGGCTTCTCCTTGGCGGCGATGCGCGCGGCGGGTGCGCGCGGACTGCGCCGCCTGGGCATCAGGGATGTGCTGAACTCAGTGGGAGGTAAGCGGAAATGACCGAGTACGCCAAGATCAACGGCAAGGTCGTTGTCATCACCGGTGGCGCGCGCGGTATCGGCTTGGCGACCGCGACCCGGTTGCAGGCGCTGGGCGCCAAGATCGCCATCGGCGATATCGATGAGACGACGGTCAAACAGTCCGGCACCGACCACGACTTCGACTATTACGGCGCGCTGGATGTCACCGATGAGCAGGCCTTCGGCGCCTTCCTGGACGAAGTCGAACGACAGCTGGGCCCGATCGATGTGCTGGTCAACAATGCCGGAATCATGCCGACCGGCAAGCTGATCGATGAACCCGACGCGCTGACCCGCAAGATCATCGATATCAATATCTACGGCGTGATCATCGGCACCAAGCTGGCACTGGCGCGGATGCTGCCGCGCAGCAGCGGGCACATCATCAATATCGCCTCCCTAGCGGGTGAATCCCATATCCCCGGACTGGCGACCTACAACGCCACCAAACACGCGGTGCTCGGTTTCACCGATACCGTGCGCGAGGAGTATCGCGGCAGCGGTGTCGAGCTCTCGTCGGTGCTGCCCACGCTGACCAATACCGAACTCGGATCCGGGGTCACGGCCCCGAAGGTGATGCGGGCGGCCGAACCGGAGGAAATCGCCGAGGCGATCGCCAAACTGCTGGTCGCGCCCAAGGCGAAGGTTCGCGTGACGGCCGTCGCGGGCGCCATCTCGCAATTCTTCGGCCTGCTGCCGCAATCACTCGCGGATGCGATCGGCCGGTCGATGGGCTCGGGGGAGGCCTTCCTCGGCGCGGTGGACGCCGACCAGCGCAAGGCGTACGAGAAGCGGGTCCGCGGCTCGCAGTAGCGGCTTCGAACGGGAAGGCGGCTTGGAGCGGGAGGGGGCTTCGAGCAGGAGGGGGCTTCGAGCAGGAGTCAGCACAGCACCCGGCCGCGGGCCCCTCGTGGGCACCGCGGTCGGCGTGTGTTCACACCTCGGCCAGCGTGAAGCCGCCGGCCACAACACGATTGGCGAAGTCGAGAATGATCGGCCGATCGTCATCGGCCCGCCAGACCATCGCCAGCTCACACGGTGGCAGTCCGGTGACCGGTCGGGCGGTCAGGCCGGGCCAGCGGTACATCGGCACATTGTTCTCGGCCAGCAGGCAGATGCCGAGCCCCAGGCTGACCGCCTCGAGTCGTTCCTCCGCGGTGGCGGCCTCGGCGCCGACCTTGGCCTGACGGCCCCCGCGACCGTCGTTACCCAGCCAGAATTCGCGCGCCGCACCCGCCTCCGGCGGCATCGCGATGAAGGTGTCGTCGAGCAGTTCGGTGAAATCGATGCTGTCCTTGCCGGCCAGCCGATGATTCTCCGGCAGCAGCACCCATCGCCCCTCGGTCCGCAGTACCTGCCACCGATAGCGGCCGGTATCGGGGACCGGCAACCACATCAGCGACAGATCCGCCTGCCGACCGGCCAGTCCACTGGACGGATCGGCCCAGGAGGCCGAATGCAGCGCCAGCCGATGTCCGCTGGCGCTCTCGAGTTCACCGAGCAGACCGCGGCCGATCGAACTCTGGATCCCCACCCGCAGCACCTCGCCGGCCTCCTGCAGGGCCACATTGGTGACCTCCCACAGGTCGAGGATTCGGCGGGCGCCCTCGAGCAGTTCCTTACCGGCGACGGTCAGAGCCACACTGCGCTGGTTACGATCGAACAGGACTACATCGAGCTGACGTTCGAGCTGCCGGATCTGCCGGGACAGCGTGGGCTGTGCGATATGCAGCCGCTGAGCGGCGTTGGTGAAATGCAGTTCTTCAGCGACGGCGACGAAGTACCGCAGGTCGCGCAAATGCGGGTCCATAGCACCTTGCTATCAGAATCAGGTTTCGGGCATTCGATTGTTTCAGATCTTACGGTCCGGATTAAAGCTCATAAACAGCCGAACGGTTTGTTACCGACAGCATAGAGCCCGAACATAAGACCAGCACACCCACCCTGGCCAATCCGCGGCGAACCGCGGTATCGGGTGCCCAAATATCACCGCACAGCAACTACTACCAGCGAAAATAGCTTGATCATATGGTTAGCACAGACCGCGCACAGCCCGGAAACAGCCACCCTTAGAAAGCATCGGCAATCACAATGCGATCGAATACGCTGGGAACATGATCAAACAGTGATCTTCGTCATATAATAGCGGTTTTCAGCCACTGCCGCGCTCATCCGCCCTGCTCAGGGCGTGTAAACGCGCGGATCCAGGGTTCCGATATACGGCAGGTCCCGATAGCGCTCGGCGTAGTCCAGACCGTATCCGACGACGAATTCGTTCGGGATATCGAATCCGACGTGCGCCACCTCCAGCGAGGTGCGGGCCGCATCGGGTTTGCGCAGCAACGTCACCACCTCGAGCGAGGCCGGGTTGCGGGTGGACAGATTGCGCATCAACCACGACAGTGTCAGCCCCGAGTCGATGATGTCCTCCACGATCAGCACATTGCGCCCGGCGATGTCCTTGTCCAGATCCTTCAGGATCCGGACCACACCCGAGGACGAGGTGGACGACCCGTAGGAGGAGACCGCCATGAACTCCATCTGGGTGGGGATGGGCAGCGCCCGGGCCAGATCGGTCATGAAGAAGATCGCACCCTTGAGCACGCCGACCAGCAGCAGATCCCCTTCGGGGGCGTCGGCGGAATACCGCTTGGCGATCAGCTCCGCCAATTCGTCGACCTTGGTGCGGATCTGTTCCTCGGTAATCAGCACCGACGCTATGTCGTCCCCGTACACGCACTTTCCCTTCGGGTGGTTATCGTGTGAACGCCAGTGTCAGAGTGCCATGTTCGCGCCCGGCCACCAACCTCGTCCCCGGTCCGCCGCCGCCGACCGCGACCCCGCCCTGACCGCGCCAATCGGTGATGAGAGCCTCCACGGCACGTAAGTGCTTATCGGTCAAGCCTTTTGCGCCGCCCTCCAGAAGCCAGGCGCGCAGCACCCGACGGCGAATCGCGGGCGGGGCCGTGACCAACGGCTCGATCGTCAACTCGGTGCCGTCCCGGGCATCGGCCAGCAACTGCCCGGCCACGATGTCCAATGCCGCACCGTCCTCGCGGAGCTGCTGAGCCGTGCGAGCCAGCGCGGGCGCCACACCGCCGCCCAGAATCTCCTCGAGCAGTGGCAGCGCCTCCGATCGCAACCGGACCCGGGTGAATTCCGGTGAGCTGTTGTGCGGATCCTCATGTGGCCGCAAGTCCAGATCGGCACACAGTTGTCTGGTGGTGGCGCGGCGGACCCGCAGCAGCGGCCGCCCCCACGGCGGGGTGTATTCGGCCATTCCCGCGATCGATCGCGGACCCGAACCCCGCGCCAAACCGAGCAGCACGGTTTCGGCCTGATCATCGAGGGTGTGCGCGATCAACACCGGTGAACCCTCGCGAGCCCGTTCGAGGGCCTGGTAGCGGGCCGTCCGGGCCGCCGCCTCGAGCCCTCCGGAACCGGTGACCGAGACCGGCAGAATCCGGGCGGTTCGACAGCCCAGGGCCCGTGCGCGCGCGGCGGCCTCAGCGGCCACCTCGGCCGACCCGGACTGCAGACCGTGATCGACGATCAGCGCATCGACCGCCTCGGCTTCCACGGCCGCGGCCGCGGTCAGGGCCAATGAATCCGCACCCCCCGACAGCGCGACCGCCACCGCCGCCCCACGATGGTGCCGGGTGAGCCAACCGCGCACCGCATGCCGCAATTCCAAGGCCGCACCGGTCTCCGGCAGACACCCCGGCGTTGCCCCCGTGCGCCCGTGCGCAGCCCCCACGGCCGGCGAATCCGTTTGGCGGCCTGGTGAATTCACCCGACTACTCGATCGATCCACCGCTGCGGGGCGTTGATCTCGTCGGTGCGCGGCAGGGTCTCACCGTCGGTCCACACGGTGTTGAAACGCTCCATACCGACCTTGCCGACGACCTCATCTACGAACGCCTTACCCCGCACATACTGGGCGATCTTGGCGTCCACGCCGAGCAGGGCACGCAACAGCCGCTGCAGGGGATTGGCCGGGCGCTTGCGCCGCTGATCGAAGGCCTCGCGGATCTGCGAGACCGTGGGCACCACCGCCGGGCCGACGGCATCCATCACATGGTCGGCGTGACCTTCCAGCAGGGTCCCGAGCATCAGCAGCCGGTCGATCGCCTCGCGTTGCGCGGGCGGCTGGGTGGCCCGCAGCACGCCCAGCACACCCTTGTCCGCGGGATCGTCACCGGCCGAATCCGCACGGCGGCTGCGCACCTGCTCCAGTACCCGGGTGAGGACCTCGTTGAACGGCTCGTCCCCGGCCTCGCCCAGCACCTCGACATTGCGCTTCATGTAATCGGCCAGCCAAGGCGCCGAGGAGAACTGCACCCGATGGGTCACCTCGTGCAGGCAGACCCACAGCCGGAAATCGCTCGGCGAAACCCCGAGCGCGCGCTCGACCGCCATGATGTTCGGGGCGACCAGCAGCAACGTGCCGTCCGGTCCGGTGAAGGGGTCGTACTGACCGAGTATCGCGGTCGACAGGAAGGCCAGCATCGCCCCGGCCTGCACACCGGCCGGCTTGCCCGCGAATCTGCCCCGGCCCCGCTCACCGTCTCCGGTGAGTTCGGACATCGAATCGGCCGCCGCGCGAATCCAGCCGCGCCGGTCCACGATCCGCGCCTGCGGGACCGGACGGTCGTCGGCGAGCAGGCTGACCTCGCGTACCGGCCCCTCGGCACGCACCGACGCCGCCGATAGTTCGGCAACCACCTGTTCGGCGGAATACCGCGTGGTCCGCGGGCCCGAGGGCACGACCGAGCTGCCGGTCCGGGCGGCCAGGTCCCAATCGACGGAACCGGCCAGAATCGAACGCCGCGACGCGGACTCATCGGCCCCGTCGCGCGAGGCGGCGTCGTCGGTCGCCGCGAGATCACTGGATCCGGTCATCGTCATTCCATCCGTCAGGAGCATCCACAGTTTCGCAGCGCGGTCGCGACGGTATCCAGGGCCGGTCGACTGGCCTCCGGCGGCCGATCGTTCGACATCAGTGCGAAGGTCATGACGCGGCCGTCGCGATCCAACACATATCCAGCCAACGCACTCGACACCGACAGAGTTCCGGTCTTGGCCCGCACCCATCCGGCTCCGGCGCGTTGCGGGCCGCGATCGGCGAACCGATCGGCCAAGGTGCCGCTCCCGCCGGCGATCGGCAGATAGTCCAGCAGCGGCGCCAGCGAGGCACCGGGTGGGCTCGTACCTCCGGCGGCGCCGGTGGGGTCGGCGCCCGTGGACGGCTGCGGTACACCGCTCGTGCTCCCGGCCGTGCCCTCGGCGGGGGTGGTCGCCGAACCCGCGGCCACCGCGAGGATTCGATCCAGCAGCCGGGCCGGAACCCGGTCGTTGACCGACAGTCCGCTGTTGTCGACCAGGCTCATTCCCGTGATGTCGAATCCCGCGGCGTGCAAGGTCGTCGCGGTGGCCGCGGCGGCCCCGGCGAAGGACCGCTCGCCACCGGCGGCCCCGGCGATCTCCCGGCCGATCGCCTCCGCGAGGACATCGTCGGAGTGATTCATCATGTCGCGCAAGCGATCCCGTAGCAGCGCCGAATCCACATGGGCCAGGTCTGCGGCTCCCGGAGCGGCCTTGCCCAGATGCACCTTCGCCGGATCGACCCCCAGTCCCTGTGCCAGCCGGCGGCCCGCGTCCAGCGCCGGGGTACCCGAGCGCCGCGAATAATCCGCGAGCGGATCCAGACGCCCGCCGTCCAGCATGACCGATTCGATGGGCGCCCAGGAACCGCCGGCGATATCGGCCGGATCCCACCCGGCCGGCCAGGTCGGCCCGGCATACGCGGAATTGTCGACCACCACCGAATCCACCGGATGCCCGCCGGCGCGAATCTGGCTGATCAGATCGGACAGTTTGGGAGCGTTCGTGTAGTAACCCTTACCGTCGGGCTGAGCGGTCAGCGTCGGATCACCCGCGCCGACCAGAACCACCTCACCGGGAGTGGAACCGGCCACGACTCGGGTAGTGAGCCGATGATCGGGCGGCAGCGCCAGCATGGCCGCACCGGCGGTCAGGACCTTGAGTGTGGAGGCGGGAATCACCGGCTTATCCGAGGACGCGCTCCACACGGCCTTCCCGGTCGCGGGATCGGAGACCGATCCGGAGAACGAACCCAGATCCGGGCTCGCCGCCACCTGGGCCAGCGCCTTCTGCAGCCCCGGCGTGCTGGGCGGATTCCCCTGCTCGAACGCCGGAACCACGCGGGGCGAGACCTGCGCCGGAGTGGGCGCGGCCGCGATGCGTAGTCCGCCGTGCCGGAATTCCGCGGTCCACGGCCGCACGGTGACCAGCACCACCGCGATCGCCACGACGATGACGACCGCGACCGTCGTCCATATCCACTTTCCGCGGCTACGGCGAGCCGGCGGCCCACCCGTACTGTTGTTCACTGGCCCAACCACGTGACAGCTGTCTCCCATTCACCCGTGCGGAGGCGGACTCCCTGCCGCACCCCTGCGCGCATCGACCACACTATCCTCACCTCGCTGGCGTTCGGCCGAACGAGTTGGCGAGTCGGCCGCCGCACACGCGGTCCGGCTGCCACACCGCAAACCTATTGACCACACCGCAAACGTATCGACGAAGGAGATGACGTGGAGTTCGACGTCACCATCGAGATCCCCAAGGGGCAGCGCAACAAATACGAGGTCGACCACGAGACCGGCCGGGTGCGCCTGGACCGCTACCTCTACACCCCGATGGTCTACCCCGCCGACTACGGCTACATCGAGAACACCCTCGGCTCGGACGGCGATCCGCTGGACTGCCTGGTGCTGCTGCCGGAGTCGGTGTTCCCGGGCGTCATCGTCGAGGCCCGTCCGGTGGGTGTGCTGCTGATGAGCGACGAGGCCGGCGGCGACGAGAAGGTGGTGGCGGTTCCGGCCGGCGACAAGCGGTGGGACCACATCCAGGATGTGGCCGATATCCCGGAATTCGACCGCAAGGCCATCGAGCACTTCTTCGAGCACTACAAGGACCTCGAGCCCGGCAAATGGGTCAAGGTCGACGGCTGGGACGGCCGCGCCAAGGCCGAACAGCTGACCACCGAGGCCGTGGCGCGTCTGCAGGACAAGGGCGGGCACTAGAACAAACAAGGCCTGGTACCGGCCACACGCTGCCCGACGCCGCCACGGCGCTCGTGAACTCCGCGTTCACCGAGCGCCGTGCCGGCGCGTCGCCTACTTTCCCTTGAATTCGGGCTGCCGCTTCTCGAACACCGCCTGCACCGCCTCGGTGAGATCCTCGGACGGCAGGAAGGCCGAATTCCAGGCCGAGACATAGCGCAGCCCGTCCGCGATCCGGCCGACCCGCGGCTGCTCCAGCACATCCTTGACGCCCTGCACCACCAGCGGCGGATTGCCGGCGATCTCCTGGGCCAGCGCGTCCGCGGCGGCCAGCACCGCCTCCTGATCCGGGTAGACATCGTTGACCAGGTGGATCTGCTGCGCCCGAGCCGCGTCGATATCCTTTCCGGTATAAGCCAATTCGCGCAGATGGCCCTCGCCGATGATGCCCGGCAGCCGCTGCAGCGAACCCACGTCCGCGACGATCGCGACCTTGGCCTCCCGCAGGCTGAAGGTGGCCTCGGCACTGGCCAAACGGATATCGGCGGCCGCGATCAGATCCAGGCCACCACCCACGCACCACCCGGATACCGCGGCGATGACGGGTTTGCGGCAGGCGGCGACCGCGGTCACCGCGTCCTGCAACCGCCGCACATCGCGCAGGAAATCGGTGCGCGGGGCGGCCAGCGCCTTATCCGCCATCAGCGGCACGAAGGTCTGCCCCATCGCCGACAGGTCCAGGCCGTAGGAGAAATTCTTCCCGGAACCGGTCAGCACGATCGCCCGAATCTGCGGATCGCTGTCGAGTTCGCCGAAGACCTGCGGCAGTTCGGCCCAGAAATCCGGCCCCATCGCATTGCCCTTACCGGGGCCGGTCAACGTCACCCGCGCGATGTGACCGGTGCGTTCGACGGTGAAAGCCTTCCAATCGCTCATGGGGTCAGCGTATCGGTCCCCCGGCCCGGACGGACCGCCGATTCCGGGCGGCTGGACCGCACGCGGAGCCGGCGACGTAGGTTGGAAGCCGTGAGTTTCCAGCGACCGGATCTCGATCTTCCCGCGGTCGAATCCGAATCCGAGCATGACGGCGTCACCGCCGCGCAGTACCGATCGGCCATGCGGCACTATCCGGCCGGAGTCACCATCGTGACGCTGAGCCGGCCCGATCGGCCGGTAGGTTTCACCGCCACCTCCTTCGCCTCGCTATCGCTGGAACCGCCCCTGATCTCGTTCAATATCGCGCACACGTCCTCCTCGATCGAGGCGATGGCGGCGGCGGATTCGGTCGTGGTGCATTTCCTCGGCGCCCATCAGCACGACTTGGCGCGGCGGTTCGCCGGCTCCGCCGAACAGCGGTTCTCGGACCGGTCGCTGTGGTCCCCGCTCGATACCGGTGAACCGGTTCTGACCGGCACCCCGATCTGGGTGCGTGCGGTCGTGCACCAGCGAATTCCGATCGGCGATCACACCCTGGTCGTCGGCCTGGTCACCCGGGTACACGACGAGACCGGCGGGCAGCCGATCCGCAATCCGCTGCTGTACTACAACGGCACGTACCATCGTCCGGCCGAGTTGGACTGAACCGAGAATTGGACTGAACCGCGAATCACACTGGACCACAGTCTATTTCCGTCACGCGGCCACATCCGGCCGAAGTGCCGCCGAGCTCCGCACTTGACATCCGCACGGAATTTCTGCAACCCTCTGACCAGGTCATGAGTACCAGCGTCAAGCCCCGGCTCGCTGGTCGGCAACCCTCCTCCGCGGTGGGGTGCTCCGGGTGACGACCTGGCCGTTGTCCGACCGGGCACGGCAAGCGCGGACTCCACCGACCCTTTCGGAGTCCCTGAACAAGGGATTGCCCTCATGAATACCGCCGTATCCATCCTCGCCCGCACCTGCACGATCGCTGAAGCCGTTGCCTCCCAGCCGATTCGCACCCACTCGCAGTGTGTGGCCGACCTCCCCGCGGCCCGCGTGACAGGTTGCGATCTACGAGTTCCCCTGGTGCAGGGCGGATCTCGCAGCTACGCGAATTTCGACTACGCCGCCAGCGCGCCCGCGCTCGCGGCGGTCGCGGACCGGGTGAACGACCTGCTGCCCTACTACGCGAGTGTGCATCGCGGCGCCGGTTACGCCTCCCGCATTACCACCGATTGCTATGAGGCAGCGCGCAATTCGGTATTCCGGTCGCTGAACTGCACCGACGATCAGGTGGTGGTGTTCACCCGCAACACCACCGACGCCTTGAACCTGCTGGCCGCCTGCGTCCCCGGCGACACCGTCGTGCTCGATATCGAACACCACGCGAACCTGCTGCCCTGGACGCGCAACGGCCGGCGCGTGGTTCGCGCCGCCGACACCATCGCCGAGACACTGCGCCGGATCGTCGCCGAACTGTGCTCGAAACCGGCTGCGCTGCTGGCGATTACCGGTGCGTCCAATGTTACCGGTGAGATTCTGCCGCTGGCCGAACTCGCCTCGATCGCGCATCGCTGCGGGGCGCGGATCCTGGTCGACGCGGCCCAATTGGCACCGCACCGTCGCGTCGATCTGCGGGGCTGCGATATCGACTATGTGGCCTTCTCCGGCCACAAGCTGTACGCGCCGTTCGGCGGCGGCGTACTGGCCGGACGCCGCGACTGGCTGGACTCGGCCCCGCCCTATCTCGCCGGTGGCGGCGCGGTGACCGAGGTGTCCACCGAACGGGCCCACTGGGCGCCCGCACCCGCACGGCACGAGGCGGGTTCACCGAATGTGCTGGGCGCGGTGGCCATCGCCGCCGCCTGTGAGGCCCTGGACGCACTCGACGAGCAGCGGGTCATCTCGCATGAGCGGATACTGACCCGGCGGCTGCGCGACGGGCTGAAAAGCCTTGCGGGCGTGCGGGTGTTGCGGCTATTCGCCGACAGCACCGAGTCGGTCGGCATCGTGGCGTTCACCGTGGACGGCTATGCGCCCGGCCACGTCGCGAGCTATCTGTCGGCCGAATACGGGATCGGGGTGCGTGACGGCGGATTCTGCGCACATCCGCTGCTCACCCGCCTCGGCGTGGACGGTGCGGTGCGGGCGAGTATCGGCCTGGGGACCTCGGGCGCCGATGTGGACCGGCTGCTCGAGGCGTTGCGGCGGTTGGTCACCGCGGGCCCACGCTGGGAATACACCGATGCCGAGGGCTGCTGGTCGCCGCTGCCGGAGACCCGGACCGGACTCACCGATTCCACCCGCGGATCCGCACCCTGCGCCTTCTGAATGCCGGTCAGGGCACCATGTAGCGGACGGCGAGTTCCTCGATCAGGGGGTCGTCGTCCGCGATGGAGGCCAAGAGCTCGAGGTCACGTTCGATCGCGATCTGGCGTGGGTCGTCCTGCTCGGGATCGGGGGCGCCGTCCTCCTTCAATTGGCGCAGTAACTTCTCCCGCACCCGCGACTTCAACGAATCGGTAGCTTCCGAATCGGTCATCTCCGAGTTGGTCATATCCCCCAGCATGCCCCGCTAGACCGGAGCCAACCAGGTCCCCCACGGCGTGTTGCGCAACACCGTGAAAACCACCAGCACGCCGGCCAGCATCCACTGCCCCCGCGGACGCAGCGTGAACGGAAATGCGCTGCCGCCGGAACCCCGCCATCGATTCACCGTCCACGATCCCCACCACAACACGACCGTGACCAGCAGCGGAAGCACGAAGACGTTGCTGTGCACGGCATCGAGCACCCGCCCCTCGGTGAGGTTGTGCACAGCCCGCATCCCCCCGCATCCCGGACACCACAAACCGGTCACCGCGTAGAACGGACAGATCCCGTAGGAGCCCGGCGTGTGCGGATCACGAAAATGCAGCAGCAGCGCACCCGCGACCCCGCCCCCCGCGACGAGCGCCGGCAGCCCCGCGGTTCGCCACCGCCCCGGCGAGGATCGTCCCGGCACGCCACGCGCGATATCCACCCCCTTACAGTACCGATATCGGATGGTTCGGCCGGGCTCGGCGAATTCAAGGTCGCCAGCCGCCGCTGGACCACCGCTCGATGAGTCCGTCCCGGATCCGAAGTGGTACCGCACCGCCGAGTTGTTGCGCTGACCGGCCGCGGCGGCGATCTCGCGCAGCGGCACCTAAGGTGATTACCCTATCGAAAGGATTCGCGATGATCTTGGACAAGTTCCGCCTGGACGGCCGGGTCGCCGTTGTCACCGGCGCCGGCCGCGGTATCGGCGCCGCCGCGGCCATCGCCCTGGCCGAAGCCGGAGCCGATGTCGCCATCGCCGCACGCACCCAATCGCAACTCGACGAGGTCGCCGAGAAGATCCGTACGACCGGACGCAAGGCGCTGACCGTGGCCGGTGATCTGTCCGATCTCTCCGCGGTCGCGGGCCTGGCGGACGCGGCGGCCACCGAATTCGGGCGCATCGACATCGTGGTCAACAATGTCGGCGGCACCATGCCGAACACCTTCCTGACCACGTCGTCGGACTTCCTCGAAGAGGCCTTCCGCTTCAATGTCTCCACCGCGCACGCCCTCACCCAGGCCGCGGTCCCGCATATGCTCGACGGCGGTGTCGGCTCGGTGGTCAATATCTCCTCGATGATGGGCCGCGAACCAGGGCGCGGATTCCTCGCCTATGGGACCGCCAAGGCGGCCCTCGCGCACTGGACCCGGCTGGCCGCATCGGACCTGGCGCCGAAGATCCGGGTCAATGCCATCTGTGTGGGATCGGTGCTGACCTCCGCCCTGGACGTGGTGGCACAGAACCCTGAGGTCAAGGCGAAGATGGAGGCTGCCACCCCGATGCACCGCCTCGGCGATCCGACCGATATCGCCGCGGGCATCGTCTACCTGTGCTCACCCGCGGGCAGCTACCTCACCGGCAAGGTGCTCGAGATCGACGGTGGTCTCATCGCGCCGAACCTGGAACTGGGCCTGCCCGATCTATGATCGCCGATCCCCGCCTGCGCGCACCAATCTCTCGTTAACCTGGATGGAAATCGAACTTCCGTTGTAGAGAATCGTGTTTTCGGAGCGACATGGCGACATATGTGCTGGTCCACGGAGGCGGCCACGGGGGCTGGTGCTACCGCAAGGTCACCAAGTTGCTACATGAGGCGGGCCATGAGGTGTACGCCCCGAGCCTGTCCGGCCTGGCCGATCGCGCCCATCTGCGAATGGCCGGAATCGGACTCGACACCCATATCCAGGACATCGCGGGCCTGATCGAAGCCGAGGACCTGAGCGATGTCTACCTGGTGGGACACAGTTACGGCGGCATGGTGATCACCGGCGCCGCCGATCGGGTCGTCGACCGGATCGGCGGCCTGGTGTACCTGGACGCGGCCAATCCACGCAACGGACAGTCCCTGGTCGATGTGGCCGGCCCGATCATCACCGTGACCCGGGATTTCGGCGAAACCGTCGACGGCGTGGAATTCGTCCTGCAGCCCTTCGAAAATGCCGGAATGGCGTACGGCGTCACCGATCCCGACGATCTGGCCTGGATGCAGACCCGCCTCACCGCCCACCCCTGGAAGTGTTTCGAGGACCCGCTCGAACTGCGTGATGAACAGGCTCTCCAGGCCCTGCCGACGTACCACATCGTCTGTACCTCCACCCTCGCCACCAGGGAACCCGAACTGGTCGAACAGGCCAGATCCCAAGGGCGACTGTGGGATATCGACACGGGCCACGACCTGATGATCACCGAACCACGAGCCGTCACCGACGCTCTGCTCGAGATCGCCGCCCACTGAATGACATACCGCATCGCGGACCGGCCGGGCGGATGCCAGCGAAAACCCCCTGCGAGCTGGACATACGACCGGCTTACGGCCAGGTAGTTGAACACCGCAAGACCATCGAGCGGAGTCGGAGGCACGAACGGGGAAAACCCGCGCGAAACCACAGCTAAGGATTGGCAAACACGCAGGTCGACCGATTCCGACGGAATTGATGGTTCCCCGGTCTGCCCCTACCTTTCGGGACTGTTGTTCGGAATTTCCCAGTCAAACAGGGAAATATTCCGACAACGCCACCAAGTAACCGAAAGATGAGGGAGTTGACAGAAAGTATGACCGCCATCACTCGTCGCATGCTGGCCTCCGTCGCCGTCGCCGCGGCCGTCGCGACCCCCGTTATCGGCGGAATCACCGTCGCCGGAGCCGACGCGATCAAGCTGCCGTCCGGTGTCACCGTCAACGTGCCGAGCGGCTCGAGCTCCAGCCCGACCAAGGACGACGACCACGACAAGGACGACAAGGCGTCGGTCGACGCGGCCCAGAAGATCCTGACGTCGATCCAGGACGCCAAGAACGCGGAAGCTCTCGAGGGAGAGCTCGACAAGGACATCAAGGGTCTCGCCGACAACGAGTCCGCGATCCCGGCCAAGGTCAAGGACGAGTACAAGAAGTTCGAGAGCGAACTGAAGGACGCCAAGTCGAACAACAGCCTCGACGGCGACAAGAGCTCGGACACCTTCAAGAAGATCCAGAGCGACGCCAAGACCCTCAGCAGCGACCTGAAGTCCGCTTCCTGATCCAGGTCACCGGACCCGCCCGAGCCTGACCGGTCAGGCTCGGGCGGTCTTGTTAGGAGGACTATCCCTTGGGCTGCAACGGATTCGGCGGCGGCAGTTCCCGATAGTAGTAATACGACGGTTCGGGCTGACCCGGCTCGGTATCGGTGTAACCGTGCCGCTCGTAGAAGCGGCGGGCGTCGGTGTCCTGCCCGTCGACATTGATCTCGAGCAGTTGCCCACCCCGACCCCGCACCACAGCCTCGGCGGCATCCAGCAACGCCGACCCGATACCCCGGTTACGCCGCGGCGGCGCCACGTAGAGCTCATCCAGCAGCCCGACCGGTCCGTCATAAAAAGCATTGGGCCGCAAGGTGATCAGGGCAAATCCGACCGGCGGATCACCGGCCAGTAGCGCCACCATATCCGGCCCGGCCAGCAGTCGCGCAAGTCTGGCGGTCAGCACCTCGGGACCGGGTGTGGGCGAATCGAATTCCCGATTGAATGCGTCCAGGAGAACGGCCACAGTACCGGCGTCACCCACACCGGCCACATCGACGGTCACCACCACCCCATGATGCTCCGATCTTCTGCCCGCAGCAGGCAGCGAGGAGTGGACGCGGTCAGTCACGCTGCGCGCCCACCGGCCAGACCACGGTCACCGGTATTCCGCGCGCTTCGGCTACAGCGACGACATCGGCGGTTCCGCCGTAGCCGCGCGCCGGTTTGCCATCCCACACCGCGAACAACTCGTCTGCCAGCTCCAGCATTCGTACACTCCCCGCCTGGTGCGCCTCGGAACTCGATTCCTCGTAGTCGAGTTCGATCACCTCGGACGCCGCGGCCAGCAACTCATCATACGTAGTGTGATGGCCAGCAGGCAGGCTGTGCCGGTATTGCCGAGCGGGCACGATCACGATGAGCAATCCACCCAGCTCGAGCACGGTGTTGGCGAACAGCGAGTCGGCACCGTCGGCGATACAGCTGATTCCGGTCAGATCCGCACGGGCGCGAATCGCTAATTCAGCTCGTAATGCTTTGTCTACCAACGATGTTGTCGCATCCGGCAAGCCTCGGTGCCCTGTTATCGCAATCCGCGTCATCGGCTGTCCTGTCTGTACAAAGTTGCCAACGCATCGTCCAAGGGCCGTGCCTCGATCGTCTGCGTCGGCAGGCCGGCACGGAACAGGCGCGCGCCCCGGGTGATTCGCTCGCTTCGCATCGTCAGGCCGACCCGCAACGCATCGGCTGCCAGCGTGCAGCCTGCCTCGATATCGCCGCTGCGCGCCAATATGTGCGCGTGCTCCACCTGTGCCAGTGCACGCGCTTTGTCCGCGCCGAGCGCGGGCCCGGCGACCGAGAATGCGGATCGCGCGGCGCGGTGGTCGCCGAGCCGACCGAGCGCGCTGGCCTGATAGCGTGCGGCCTTGGGCCCGTCGAACACGAACACCCAGGGCCATTGTGGTTCGCCTCGTTGACGGGCGGCGAGCCGCTCTGCCCGTGCGAGCGCAACCAGCGCGCTCTTGCGGTCACCGGTCGCGGCGTATGCAACTGCCAGTAAAGACGACATCCACGCTCCCGCGCTGTCGGGTACATCGAGCCCGAGCTGCGACGATGCGGTCTGAAGTAGCGCCAGTCCGGCGCGTCCGTCGCCGGTTTCCACTGCGTAGTGTCCGAGACTCGCTGTCATGTACGCCACCAACAGCGGGTGATGCGTGCGCTCGGCATAATCGATGGCGTCGCTGTACCGCCGCCGTGCGGTCGCGTCGTCGCCTCGATCAGCGGCAAGCCACGCGGCGAGCCCAGCCACTTCCGACAGGATGCGGTAGCCGTCGGCAGTCCGTAGGCGATCGTGCACGATGCCGAAGACCAGACTCAGATGCGATTCGACGGCGGGCCAGAGACGATCCGACGGCACCGACGATTCCATGCGGCGATAGTTCGCGGTGGGTCCGGCCATCGTGTCAAGTAACTCGGATTCGGTCGGTGCGGCATTCGTCAGCACCGCAGCACCCACGATGAGCGTGCTCTTCAGGAATTGCTTGCGGTCCACGTCCTCGTCATCCGTCGATGGCCGATGCTTGGTGAACCCCAGCTCGGCATCCGTCGCGACATTCAGAACCGCCCGTAATGCCGCTCGGTAATGCTTTCGCGGCCACGTTGTTTCTCCTCGCTCCCATTTGCCGACGTGCCGTTCATCAACGGCACCCCGCTTACCCGTCGCCCGGAACACATGGTCGTTGGCAGCGTTCGCCAGCTCTTGGCGGGTCATCGGATGCCCAGGCGATCCAGGTGATTCCACCCGCAATCGCGCCTCGCTTAGCAGATCGTTCCGTTCGGTCACGGGTTGTTGGCCTCTCTGCTGGACCTCTCCCGAGAATAGGTGTCAGACCGTTGCGGTGCTCCGAAATTCCCACTGGTTTCCCACAACGTTCCCCACAACATGCTGTCGAAATTCCACACGGATCACGCGAATGTTGGGTCAGCCCCGCCGCCGGGCCGACATCTTGCCCCTCGAAAGCTCCCCGGCGGCGGGTGCTCACCACACGAAGGAGAGCGCACAATGCGGACACAGCCGACCGCGCTGGGATGGATAGACCCCGATATCAGCACCGCATGGGACTGGGACTGCGCCCAGCTGCGGCGCTTCGCGCACCGATTGGGCTACCGGCTGGTGTGGCCGCCGATCTGCTCGCGCATCCCGCTGGTCGACCAGGTGCGAGCTTCCCAGGCCGATGTCGTGATCGCAAGGACGCCCAGCGATTTCGACGCGATCACCCTGCAATCGGTGATGTGCGTGGCCGATGTCGAAACCGTGCTGCCGCGGTTGTCGCTCGCGCGATGGGCCACCACCAGCCACCGCGTGCGGAATCCTAGAATCGAGTTCGAGCGCCGAACGCCCCATACCGCCCCAACGGGAGGCCGGGAACCGGAATGCAATGCCTTGCACGGGACGCCTTGGCGCGCAACCGAACTCGACCACCACCGCGATGGACACGAACAAACACCGGACCGCGATCGACCGATAATCGCCGAGCTCCACGCGATTTCGTTCCCATACCCACCGAACATCCCGCTACCGTGCGACCTCGAGGGTAAGCGCGCCGAGGACGAGGCGCGGGCCAACCACGGCGATCGCGAGCGCGACGCACGCCAGCGAGAGCGCGGTGGGCGGGAAAGGTAAAAGAGGTCTGGAGCGGCCCGTTCCGGCCTTGACTTGCTGCCACGGTTGGAGAGCCCGACAAGGTGCGTGATCGTATGATCACTAAATTACAATTCGCCGTAGCAGGAGAGCGGGGGATGCGGTGCTCGAAGAGCGGGCTGACACAGGCGGCATTCCGCGGAAAGTGGCGCAGGCACCGCGTACATCGGCCGCCAGTGCCGGCGGTGGTTCGGCTCCAGCGTCGAGCGGCAGTCCTTCTCCAACGCTGAGTGGTGACTCTGCTTCCGGGTCGGCGGTGTATCTCGACTCGAACGCACTCATAAGTCCGACGGCAATTGTCGCCAAGGCGGCATCCACTTACCAGACAGCGTTCGCGTCTCTGGTCGCAGCCTCGATTCCCGGTGCCTTCGACCTGGGGGATTCCGATCTCCAATCCGCCTGGCGGTCATTTCATTCCGCGTGGACGTCGGAGATCAGCTCCGTTTGGAAGGCGCTGGACGAGTTGGCGGGGCTGGTACCCAAGTCGGTGCACGCGATGCAGAACGCGGACGCCACCGGGGGCCAGGCGGTGAACGAGGTTGCCGACCCCCAGCTGGGTGCACTGATCCCATCGCACCGGGGAACCGCCGGAGCACCCAGCCCGGGTAAGGACAGCGCGCGGCGACCGCCCGGCACCGCACAAGGCCCGGTGCGCGCCAAGTGAGTACTATAAAAGTGCTCCAGGAGGCGCGAGACCTCATCGATCAAACGCGCGGGTTCCCCGGGTTCCTATCACCTGCGATCGATCTGGCGATGACGCCGCCGGCCCCGGCGGGGGTGCCCGCACAGATCGCCGGTTCACCACCCGGCACCGGGGGCATCGCCAAGATCTACGCCACGATCGCAAACGATTCATCCGAGGCCGCCCCCGACCTGACTGTGGTCGTCAACAGCAAATTACCAACGGCTTGGCGAGGCCGGGCCGCCGAGGGCATGTCGGATGCCGTCCGGGCTGTGGTGGCACAGGCGACGGCGGCGACGCTAGCGTTCGGCTCCGGCCACCTGGCACTGACCACCTGGGCGGAGAAGCTGGCTGATGCGCAGCGCCGAGACGAACGAGGGCGTGAGTTGTTGGCGCAAGCCCAGACCCAAGCCGGCGGATTCGGATCACCGGAGTCGTACGCGAGGTTTCCGGATCCGGACGAATTGGTTCGGGCCAACCATGTGTGGAACCTGGCCGACGAGGGGTGCCAGGAACGGTTGACTGCGGCGAAGACCGTCGAAGGCGCGGTGTCCGATGCCGTCGACGTTCTGATACAGCTCGCCGCGAAAGCACGAGCGCGGCAGATCAATTCCCCGGGTATCGATCCGTTGAGTTCGGTAGTACTCGCGTATGCCTCGGACTACGACTGGACCACCAATCCTACGGGCAGCATTCTGAGCCCCAACGGGCTCGCCCGCGCATCGCATTCCCTCAACAATATGTCGGCGGCCGATCGTGCGGCATTCGAGAACTTGCTCGCCGATGCGAAGTCTCCACAGGAAGCCGCCTACCTCTGGAAGGCTCTGGGAGCGGGACACAACCTGTCCGACATACAGCAATTCGACCACGTCATTCACCCGCATGGCGACAATCTGAAATGGCTGTCCCGCCATCTGGATCCGGGGACCAACGATCCCGACGCTCTTGAAACGGGCAACGCCAGCCGGTACAGGCTGGAGTACGGCGGGCAGACAAATTACTTCGTGCCGAATCCCAAGAAGCCCGGCCACGGATCCTACTATGATTTCTATTACCAGCTCACCGATGGTGACAAGAACTCCGGAGACTGCGTCGCGGCTTCCACCGTTATGGCACGGGCCGCCAACGATCCGGTGTACATGCTCGGCATGACCACAGGACAGGGACCGATGGCGGTCGGCGGAGCGGCGCCGGGCAACGACACCCCGCAAGCGGTCCATAAACGGTTGGAGCAGAACTACACCACCAACTACAAGCAGAACGGAAACCACCCGACCGCCAACGCCAACACCCTCGCGTGCGACGCCGGAGACGGTCACACCTGGTACGAGCACCGACTTCCTGGTGACAGCACCCCACGAAAACCCTCCCCACTCGAACCGTCAGGACAATTCTGCTCCCTCCGATTCGATCACGCGATCCCGCACGGCCAGATAGAAATTCGTAACCAGACACAACTCGACACAGACACCGAGATCGACAAGGCGCAGTGTCGTGTCCGCGATCGGCCACCGGGCTTCTGGGTCGTGCCCTGGGTTGTCGAGGCGGGGTTGCCCGAAACGGTCCTGCAACGCCGCGAGAATTTCACCGAACGCCGCATGCACGTGCGGCTCCGCAGCACGTGATCGGCTGGTCACCGCCACCCGGATTATTTCGGCCTTTCCGTCACGGCCCAGGATTGTGCCGCTATCGGTACCGAAACCGACATTGACCTGCCCCACCGGATGGGTTCAGTCGCGGTGGGGCAGGTCAAGATGTCACCCGATCCTGCAGCAGTCCTTCGCGGAGAAAGCCGCCGTTGCTAACGTAGCCATCTGCGAGACCTCCTGGTATAGGCTTTGCTTGTTGGCGCCTCCGTATTCCATCGACGGAATGTCCGGTCATGCCGTGCCGCCCCGATCGCTGAGGCGCTGTACATGAGCGGGACCAGGATGAAAGCGACACTCGATGAACGAATACACACCGCAGCGGGTCGGGGTATACGAGCTGGTGGACGTCGACTACGTTCGGATGGCCGAATTCCAGCTGACCCCGCGAGACACCGTCGACCTTGTACTGCTGGAGCCCGGCTGTTGTCCACTCGCGCAGCGGTGGTACGCGGACGGTATTCGGATGCCCGGCAATATAGTTCGTGTTACGCCCGATGATGGCACCGCATTCATGCACGCACTACTACTGCAGCGTCCGATGAGCTACTGCCGGGTGGTCGACGAGAGCACAGCCGTACTACCACAATCGCAATGAACGGGCTCGCGACACCGTGAGTGAGTTCGGCGGCGAGGAAGCCGTGTCCCGGGCCCTCACCGAGGCCACTCGGCGACTCACCGGCGCCGCGGACGATATCGTAGAGCGCGAAACCCGGCTGTTGCGTAACGTCAGCAACGGATTGGAAGCAACCACTCGGAACCTGCGAGCGGCCGACCGCCGTTTTCCGCGGTTGGAAAGCATTATCGACCGGCAGCCACGCGGCCCAGAGCGGGCGTTGCTGCCGCAGTTCGGTCGGAAATTTCCGGTCTACACACCGAGCGAGGCCGAACTCGAATTGAGCAGCCGTCGACTGGTGCGAGAAGATCCGATGTCCGAATGGCTCACTAGATCCGCAGCCGGGAATCGTACGGCGAATGGCGTTCACATCTGGCTCGACGACAAGGGACGAAAGAACATCCTCAAACCGTTCGCAGAAGAGAATCACGGACACTACGACTGGCTTCCCCATCAACCCGGGGCATTGGCGAAGAGAGAAGTCGGAGGATATCGAGTGATCAATATGTTCTCCCCGGGTAGGCCGCTGGTACCGACGACGGCAATAATGGAAGACAGCCCACTCGGTCCTACGATGATCCAGGAATTCGCCTCACTCAAGCCCAGTAAGGCCTGGAACAACTACCGGATGATCGACCAGCAGACGGCTGCGGCCGGTCACCATATCATCGGAAACTACGACGGACACGAAGGAAATTTCCGACCGAGAAATACCGGTAATCCGCGACAAAATCGGAATGACGATATGGTCCTGTTCGATCACGGTTACTCATTTCCTGAATCGCCCGACCGTAGCAGAGGAACCGATGGATTCGAATACACTGATTCCATTCTGGTCAGGAAATATTACCGGCATCCCGACTTTGATCCGGCTGTCGTTCAGAATGTCGCGGCGGTCCGCCCGGAGCGAATCGGCAGTGCCATCCAAGATCTGGTGAGCGAGGATTCCGTCCTGCACACACTGAACCGCCACCGAGACTTCATCGAGTACGGGACGATCCAGTTCATATGACACGATGTGGAATTCGCGTGTGCCGGTCGGCTCCGGATGTTCAGCCAGCGGCGACGGTCAGCAAGGCTTCGATCCCTTTTTGGTGCGGGTCGCGGCAGGGAAATGAACTAATCAAACATGGGCAGACGTAAGGAAGACCATTCTGCGGTTGTTGTCTCGATATGCGAGTTGGGTGGCGTCTCGGGAATATCGAATCTCAGCAGGTGTTGCCGGTCGGTAAGCCAGGCGTATACGGCAGGTTTTATCTGCATGGCGTCGAAATGACCTGCCCCGTCCGTAACCACATACGACCAGCACGGTGCGTTCACGATTTCTCGGTGCCACAGATTGGCAATATTGTCCGGGTTGAACTTGTCGCCTACCGTATTCCAAAGCAGGGTTGGACGATGAATGTCACCAACGTTGAAACCCCAGCGAGAACCACTGCGGCGGCCATCGAGAATCCAGCCTATAGCGCTATCGTGGCCGTCTGATCTGGGTTGCGTAGCGGACACAAATGTCTCACGCAACATCTCATGGTTCTCCGCGAGAATTTCGAGATCATTTTGGGAGTATTCGATACCACCATGGATTATATTGAAGTTGTCAGGGTCGTCACGGTATGCCTTGACAACTGAAGGGAGGTTTGATCGGTGCGAACCATGCAGAAATTCATTCTTTACCACACCCCTGAGTCTGCCTCTCAATTCAGGCCCTGGACCGGCGACTAGCAACGCACCCTTGGTGATTGGACTGTCTGGATCGGCCATTGCTGCTGCCAGGTATTGCCCCCCGCCGGATCGACCGACACCCGCAGCTTCGGAAACTTCACGATTCCGGAGTATAGCTTTGATCCATTCTGCGCCATCAGCAGTCCTCGCCTGCCATATCGGTGTCCCACCGTAGCCGGGACGACTCCATGTTATTAGCCGGATACCCTTGCGTGGGTCATCGTCGTCCCCCAATTCCCACAATAACCTTGAATCTGCGGTCTCGGTGTGACTGCCAGGCCGTCCATGGGCTTGGATGACCACTCTCCCGGTTTTCGGGCCGTGCTCGCGGCATTGCAGCCACCGACCATTTCCGAGATCGACACGGAAGTCCTCCGGGGGAGGGAATTCACCGAATTTGCCGCCGAGAGTGATTCCCGCGCCAAAACCGGAATTGGAACCGGTCAATGGCTTTGGGGCAGTACCACTATCGATACTCCGGTCCAACGAATCGCCACGCTGCCCCGCATCCACGTTATTACCCTGTCCATCGCGCCCGCCCGCGTCCCGCGCACCTCCTCCTCCATCATTTCGCTTACCCAGCGACGGGGGGGCCGAGTCGACAACCTCAGAGGTTTGCGGTCCGCTCGATTCCGCTGCGGTTGTCTCCGAGCTCCAAGGAGTCTTCCACTGACGGCGCCCCGCACCCGCGGCAGTCGGCCCGGCCGCGCCACCGTCACGTTCGTCGAAATCAGGAACGAACGGTGGAGCATCGATCGCTCCCGAACCGTCGAACGATATTGTCAGCCTTACTTGGTCTTCTTCCATATCGTCGAACAACGGCTCACTGGCATGCTGGCCACGCAATGCGGCCGAGACCGTTGGGGCGATTGCGGCTTGTTTGGACCAGCCCTCGTAGTGGAGAATTGCTTGACCGCGGCGCCCACGTCCAGGCTCGTCGATCAAAGACGGATTCACGGTCACGTGCTGGACGCGATGACGGAACAGCACCGTCACTACCTGACGCAACGCGAAAGCCATGGCATCGACTCGGGCTCTTTCCAGGCCGATTCCCCAGACTCGCCCCGCCGTCTCGATGAGTTCGGTCAGCGTCTCAGGATCATCCGAAGCGGCCTCCGCCCATAGCAAGTGCCGAGGAGTGTGCGCCGGACGAGGAGGCGCCGCATGCGGCTGGGCGAGTGCGACCGCCACGCCAGGGGCAACGCGTTGTCCCTCAGGCGTGTTCTGGATCTGTTCGACGGCCATCTGAGCCAAATCCCGCAGGTCAGCAGCCACATCTGCGGCTGCGTCGATACCGGCCGCCGACTGTGCCGAACCATCCGTGCACGCGACAACCATGCGTCGGCCTCTGGACTCCGCCCCGACCGTAGCCCCAAAATTGAACAATCGCCGGACCCTCGCATCGTGGAGCGGAACCTGTTCCGGGCCACTGAGTATCTTGGCACCCTCGCCTCCCCCCGCGCTGAACAACGCGCCACGACCAGCCGTGGTGTAAACAATCTGGACCGGCGTCACCACAGCAACACACAAGTTCCACCCGGTGGGGTCGGTCAGGTTACTGCGGAACTCAGCTAGAGCGTTCTCGATCGCCGCGACAGGATCACGATCGGCCAACAGCGCGGACTCGACCCGGTCGTGCACGCGAGTGATGCTCCATCCGTCAGCATCTTCGATGCCGTCGTTACTGTTGGCCACCACCAGTACGCTGGCGGACTGCTCGAAATGTCGCACGACCGAGGTATGAGTCACCGGTTCGTCGGCGGCATAGCGCCCGACCCACAGCGATTCGGGATATGCCCCCACTCCGGGACCTTCAGCCTGCACAGGCTCACGACCAGATCCGAGCACTAGCTCCCCATGGAACACTATCCACTGGGACATCAGGTATTCGCCGAAACGAAGGTCGCCGCTGGTGTACTCCAGAATCTCACGCAGACGGGGGAATTGCTGTACCGGGCCGGCGAATCGAGCGCGCAGGTCGGCGAGCCATGTCTGTTCTCGATCCGAGAGATAAAGTAGACGGTTCAGCCTGTCCACGGCTTGATCGAATCCCCACAGTGACTCAGCGAGATAACGCGGGTCCATGTTCAGCTCGAATCCGGCCCGCACCAGTGTCGCGGCAGCCACTGATTCGTCCGGATCCTCAGGGTCGGCTGCCACGAATACCGACGCCACCCCTGACCGCGAGTACCACCGCCGCATAACAGGCTCGAAGTCTCGCTGAAATTCGGCCGATGCGGCCGCACCGGTATCGAACTCCCACACGCGGATTCGCCCAACCGAGTCCACGAAAGCGAACCTTGTCAGGCCGCCCACGACCGTGCCCGCCGGATCCACAACTTCAGCAGCAATGTAGACCCCCTCATTCGGGTCATACCGGAGCCCACCTCGCAAAAATTCAACGTCGGTGAGGCGCACGCGGAATCGGTCGAAGGACCGCGACTCGATCGGGGTCAAACGACGGCGTAGCCAGTCGTCCATACGGGCCCACACATCATCACCAGGCCAACGGTGGTCCGTTATCGCCACCCCTTCGGCTATCAGCCGATCCAGGGCCGGCAGGTGAGTCACAGATTCGCGCTGCTCGCCGAGATCCGGCGGTGGCGGCGATCGAGTCGTCGCGGTCTCGGACACAGCGACACGGAACCACACGGAGATTTCGCCGGCAGAACCCACCGGAGCCGCGCCCCAAAGAAACCCGCTGGCCTGCAGGGCTCTGGTCGCACAATCGACGATGAAATTCACGTCCGGAACACCGGCCCGGGGTAATCCGCTGACCGCCACCGTCACCTCCGGGAGGTCAGTGCCGGCATCATCACCCACCGTGACCCGCACACTCGGTGTCGAAGCGGAGTCGTTGCTCAGCGCGGCCGCCAGGCGGAGCGTCAATCGAACTGCTGTATCGGCGAGATCGACACCGACCACGCCCGCCAACAGGGTCTGGAGCGCACGCCGCTCGTCCTCATCGGATGCCAGATCCTCCGGGTGGTCGTGCCAGGTGTCCCCACTGATGTCGAATGGCACTGTCGTCGAACTACTTTCACCGGTCAGATCGTCAAAGGTATCCGCACCCGGTGACTGTTCCAATGCTGAATCAGCTTCAGCAGCGTCGTCGTCGATGCGTGCATCTTCGGGGCGCAAAGACGTGCCGATGATGGTTTCGAGTTGGAATGCGACCGTCTCCGCCAAATTCGCGGGCTGTATTCCGAAGGCCGCGTCGAATGCTGCCGATTGTTCGGTGATCAGCCGGTCCAGCCCCGCTTGGGCTTGGAGGATATCCGGAGTGCCTTGCCCGGCATCGATCAATTCATTGGATAGCCGCCACATCATGCCGGCCGCACGCAGCGGCATGAGGTAGGCATATTCACCGTTGACGGTGGGCGCGGCAAGATCAGGCGTATCCCGCCATGCCGCGGCAATTCGCTTCGCGATATCCAACGCGTGTTCGGCGGCGCGGGACATATCCGAATCGGGGAGTGTCGGCAGTTTCGCGGCCAGGTCGGTCAGCGCGTCGAGTATCGGGGCAGCGATGGCGATCGATTGAGCGAAGGTGTGCTGCGGGTCGATCGTCGCATGCCACATAAGTCCCTCGATCAACACCAGGGTGGCGTCCGGTGCTCCGGTCCGGCGTGCGTGATCGGCAATGAGACGCCACGGCCACTGGGCGTCGAAGAGGAATACTCCATCTCCCAATCTCGGCCCGAACTCGCTGAATTCGCCGATCCGGTCGGCAGGCGGGTGCGGAGACTTGGCCACCGCCCCGGTCACCACGTCCACGATATCCGGAATATCATCGGAAGTAACACCAACACAAGGATATTCGACAGCCGTATTGTGCAGTGGATGGATCCGATTGGGCTTGTATTTCTCGATAATATCCAGTAAGGCAACGATTTCCGGATATATCGGAGTGCCATCGAAACCGAACTCCGCCTGCTCGTCGCGGTGCCCCCGATAGATGGTCCGGATCGCATCCTCGGTTCGGAGCGGAACACAGTCGGCCCAACCTTCGGCTCGCTTCATAGCGACCGGTTCGAGACTGAGCAGAATGCACCATCTACGTTGCCGGGCAACGGGATCACTCACGGCGAAGTCCATCAACGCCTGCACCGTACCCGAAGCCCACGGTTCGTTCGGGTGCACGCCGCCGTAGGCCAGAGTTGTCGGTGCATCCTCACGATCTGCCCCGACCACCAACATCTGCAGGGGTGTCCGGCCATCACGAGCCGTACCGACCTGCACGAGCTCACACACACCAGGATTATCCTCGGCGAGCTGGGCCGCGTACGACGACAACTCGTCAACTGTGAGCGGTCTGTCGCCAAGCCCGCTCACCGCCCGCTCGACATGTTCCGCCCACGGGTCACCACGCCGCCCCGATCCAGCCGCATTGGGGTTCCCGCGGCGTTTACCTGCGCCGGACGGCCCGGTGGCAGCATCGCGCCCGGTCGAGTCCTCTGTGGTCGGTTCATCATCATGTCGCCCACCCCTCGCCGAGGGATCCGACTCGACGGATTCATCGGATCGCGACCCACTCAACTGTGCTGTGGCAGAGCCGATGACGATGTCAGTGGACACGAGCCGATGCTCAGCATTGAGCTCACGAGCGATCCGGTCGACGAGTTCGTCGGGCGTAGTGTCACTCCATCCGCTGAATTTCCTGACGAGATCGCGGGTCTGCCCCAAGTCATCGTCGGCCACCTGCCAACCGGAACGATCACCGAAGAGTCGAAGCAATCGCCAGTGGTTTCCGACGCGGAAGGCATGAACCTGCTGTTCGGCGACGCGACCGTCGACAGGCCGCTGAACAGCTACCGTGACGGTGGACGGACCGATCCGGGTACTGTTGTCTGTACCGACCGGCAGTTCGACTCTGATCACCGTGCCGACACGCTCGTACGCGACGCGTAGTTTGGCAAGCCCGACAGGGCTGTTGCGGTCACCGTAATCGACCCAGCTCTGGGCGATGGCCGCCATTGCCGAAGTGGCCAGATCCGGGTCACCGGGGATCGCGTAGGCGAGGAACTCGCGGATTTGGTGGAGAGTTCTGGCCCGATCGGCGCCGATATCCCAGTGAGCCTGACATGAGTTCACCGGTCGTCCGACAATCGGGGGGCCGATCGGTACTGTCACCCGCAGTTGGGTGGATCCCGGCAACCGGACGGCGAATTCGTAATCCTCGCTGTATCCGTGTGTTTCACGGTGCTCGGCGAGGTCAATGCGCCACTCGATGGTATTTGCCGGACGCGCCGGGCTCCTGGACGCGAGCAGCACCCCGACCAGGCCCGTGGGATCCGGCACCAGGTCACCGGCCACCACACGCGCCGCGGCGCTGATCCCGGCCGCATCGTGATCGCTTTCCAGTAGTCGCGCCGAACCAATCATTTCGCCGTGGTCGGAGGTCGATGGCACATTGAAAGCCAGCTGTATAGCCTGGCCGTTTTCGCCCGACACGGTCAGAAAAAATTGCGTCGGGCGCCGTCTACCGTTGACGATTCGCGGAGCAGCGACACCGGGCGCGGACAGTTCGATCGATCCACTTCCGTACTTGGGGGTCAGTTGTTCGACGGCACTCACGATCTGACGGCGTTCGACCGCATCGCCATCGAGAACAGCCGTGCCGAAGGCCGTGCGCCACAGCCGATCCGCGGTCCTATGTGGGTCGTCGTCGGCAGCGAAGTGCACAGCAATCTTCTGCACGTCACCCCGCCGCAGCCGGACCGACTCCGAGTGCACTTGTACGTCGGAGCCGACACGGCTGACCATGGTGATCGTGACCGCGACATGCGAGGAGCGCTGAGCGGAGTCGTGCCGCGTTGTCATGGTCACCACGGCGTCGGCAGCCGGGCCCGTCCTCTGGGCCAGTACAAGAGCGCTCGTCCGCAGATCGTCCAGGTCCCGTTCCCCCGCCCAAGGAACCAAATCCTTCCACAAACTCTCAGCAGCCGAAACAGTAGCCGCCGCAAACGAACCCCCTGAAGAGGCACCGTCGGCAACCGGGCGGCGGCTGACGCTCACCCGGCGAGCTCCCCGCGCACGAACCGAGAGGAATGGCTGTCTCGGGTTGCCGGCATCGCGCGCCCAATGGGCCCAAATCCGAGACCGGTCACCGCCGTAGATCCGTTCAAGAGCACCGATCTCACCGGTGGTCAATGCCTGATCGAGGGGCCCTTCGTGCAGCATCGACAGACTCGGCCCATCAGGCTGCTCGGCAATGTTCACCCGGAGCATGCAGCTGTCGTCACCGACACCATCGAGCGTGGCGATCACCTTCTGATGCACCCCGGTCTGCTTCCGGCCGGTTTTCGGGTCGACGCCCGGTGGGTCGGTCCCTGACTCGATAATCGCCTGGGCAAGACGTTCGACGGCATCGCTCGTGTCCCGATTCGTCGTGCCGACGCCTCGAGCAGCGGCGGACACCACCGACGTCAGCTGGGTCAGGGCATTCGTCAAATACTCTTGTGCCTTAGGTTGATTCGCCTTCCGGTCGGCGGCAATGCGCGCCTCAACCTTCACGGTGTCATCGCTGATGGTCACCTCGGCGACCGACTCGAAGTCCGCGCCAACGACGACAAGATGCAGTTCCCGCACCGCAGGATCCGGATCGACCCACAGACGTAACACCGCGGGTTTGTCCGGCGGAATGTCAGGATAGGCCACCGCGGTAGCGGCCACGACGGCTGCGCGAGCGAGCGTCTGGCGATCCACCCATCCGCGGTAGTAGTCACGCCACCTCCACTCACGGGTAGCAGCGGCCACCATGTGGTCGATATCACCCGTCAGGTCGTCCGGCAGATACGGTGCCGGCGTCCAGGGGATATCGCGCCCGCGCAATTCCGGAGGGATTTCAGGCGGCCGCCGACGCCCACGCGCCCACGGCAATCCGAACCGGCGGTGCGGGAGCGAGGATTGGTTGAGGAACCGCGGTACTGCTCTGCTGATTCCAGCCGCATCCGAACTCCATGGCGTCATCCGCCGCCGCCCCGCGCCCGCGGCAGGCGGGCCGTCCGGTCGCGGACCGAGTTCCGAGTCCGAGTGATCGGACATGAGATCTTGGGCATCATTGCCAGGACGTTCGAGTTTGGACGCGGAAAGGCCATTAATTTCATTGTCCGGCAATACCTCTGGCGCATGACTCGCCGACCCGGTCGGAGTAGCCGAGACAGTCCTATCAGGTCCTGTGGTGTCCTCCCCTCCGGGACGGTCATCGATGTGACGGCTGGGGTCGGGACTGTCTAGTAGGCCGGCGCCGTAGCAGATGGCATGGTACAGGTAGCGGGCCCCGTCCAAGCTCAGATCGAGTTCGGTGGCGATGGTCGTGACCGGCCGATCGCCCATTGCTAGTGCGAACAGTCCTTCCTCGCCACGGCGTTCCGGAATCCGGGACATGCCGGCGGCCAACCCGGCCTTCGTTTTTGTTCGTGCCGCACGGACTTCGTCCGCATAGATCCGGAATATTTCTTTCCGAGCTTCGGTTTCATCCACGGTGCCGGCGAGCGTATGAACAAATTTCCAGAACACGTCAGTGTGATCGGATGCTACATTCAGTTGACCCGGCCGTATCAGATACGCATTTACGGCCTTGTCGAATATCGATTCCGGAATTCCGTTCTCATCGCGAATGATGCGCAGTGATGCGAGCGTCGGCATGCCCTGACCAGCTTCCCATCGCTCAATTCTCGGCGCGGGGAGGGGGCCACCGAAATTCTTTCCGGTTTCTCGTGCAGCCAGGATCCGATAGGCGCGAAGCCACTGTCCGACCGTCGTGTAGTCAGCCGGATCGGCAGCCAATACCCGGGCAATGTATTCGAGTTTGTCGCCCGCTTCGGGAAATTCTGAATAATTCCGCACGATCGGACCTATGTAATCGTCTGGCAGATCGACGGCCGCGAGGGCGTTGCCCAACTCCTCGGAACCCATCGGTTCTCGCAACCCCCGTGCGAGCAAACCCAGCTGGACGAACGCGATATCTTTCGCCGACGACTCGGCCAACAATCCCAATGCACGTACCCGAACCTGCGTTTCGGCGAACGCAGTCACTTTCTCATCCTCGTACGAAGAGAGGGCATCACGTTCAGGTCGGGACAGGCGATCGAATCGGGAAAGAATCTGCTCCGGCGTCTGGTCAGCGATTTTGCGCGCAATCTCAGGGTGGGCGGCGGCAGCCCGGATAATCAACCAAGTCTTTTCTGCCTCGCTGCGGTACTCAACTACTACATCACTCAATGCCGCCACGAGGCATCGCTCGAAGGTCTCGACGAACTCGCCCTCGGTGATCGTGGCTGCGCTCCGCAGACCATCACGAGCACGTCGCAGAGCCCTCTCGGCCAATGCCCCCACCCTGCTGTCATCCATTTCGAGCTCAATCAACTCGGTCTCGACGACCGGCCGATATACAGCGAACAGACCGTCCGTCGCTCCTCGTCTCCAGACCTCACGGACAGCTTCGTCGAGCTCTGATGTCCGGTGCTGTTGTATCCAGGACAGTGACCGGCCTCGCATATTGTCCACAGCGCGCCTGCTCCGAGCGTCGAACAATTCTGCCAGCGACTTTTTGGTGTTGGGAATGAATTTGATCACTTGCCGGAGACTGTCGACCTGCTTCTTCGACCGTCCGAAATAGCTGGCGACCACAACCAACGGTTGTTCACCTAATGCCATATCTGCAAGTTGAATATTTCCGTGTCGACGGTTTCGGGCCACTTGTTCGACCACCACCGGGGAGCCTGCAATGTCAATCCACCGCCGGTACTGCTCCAGGATTTCATGAACCGCCTGCCGCTCCTGCGATGACCCGACGCGCGCATAGGCATACCTCCAGAAACGAATGCTGATCTGCGGATTCACCTTGAGCTGCGCAGGATGGACAACGAACTTCCAAACAGCCGTCCCGAAGGTACTGTCGGGAATTTCTGCTGAGTCCCGAATTCGGCGCAGATCCTCGAGCGAAGGAGTCATTGCACCTGACTCAATTTTTGAATAGTTCGTCTCCCTGACGCTGCCGCGGAAGCTCTTCTTGGTTGACCTCCTAACCAGCACTCGATACGACTCGAGCCAACGGGCAATAGTTTCATGTACCCTGGGGTCGCCGCTAATGACACGAGATATGTACGCACGCTGTTTCCGATTACTACCACCAAGCGCCGCATAGTGATCGACAATTGATTCGACCACGCCCGCGGACAACCGCGTCCCCGTGAGTATCGTACGCAGATCATCCGGCGATACCGACGGCCCTTCACCGTACACCAATGACCGCAGTTGACTATGACAATGCATTGGGCTTCCTGGGACAATCAAGCTTGCCAGAATTCGTTCAAGTCGTTGCTTTTCCGCATCGGTCGAATCGGACTCGTAAACCATCCGTTCGAGCATTTCCCGATCGCTTTCCGACAGCGAGTCCAACTCCTCGATGAGTCGTTCCGGTGACAGTCCGCGCAGTCTACGCGCGAAACTGGGATACTCTCGGGCCATCAAACGGACCCACTGCATCATCTCGATGTCACCTGCATGGCGTGCGAAAACCTCCCGCCTCGCTTGAGTGACCCATTGCGTGAACAGAGACCCGGGCGACTCTTCGCCGAACGGCGGTGATTGCACCAGGCGAGTACGAAGCCGCCGCAATACCAGACGAGTCAGCCAACTCACCAATTCGATATCGGAGACTGAATCCCACAGCGTCCAATAGATATGGGTGCCAACGCGATCGAACAATATGCCCCGATCGCGTCCGCGACCACGGCGTGCTCCGCGTACCAGCCGGTCCAACTCGTCCGCGTCGAACCCGAATATCGCTGGGCGATCCGTACGACGACCGTATTCGGGCTCTTGCGCCGCGTAGTCACGCCGCCCCGCACCAGCGCCCCCCGGGGTATCCGGTCGGGGTGCGGTGTCCGGCTCCGGGTGATCCGACATCGGATCTTGCGGTTCATCGCCCGATGGCTCCCCCTCCTGGAGGAGGTTACTTTTGTTGTCTGGCAATGTATCTGGCGCATCGCGGGACTCTGTTTCGACATGAGATAGGACCGGGCCGGGCGGGGGCGGGCGGGGAACGTCGGGGACCGGGTCCTCAGGTTCGGCTACATGTTCCGCCGGAACATGTGCTGGTTCATCGGCTTTCGACAACGCTTCGATGTCACCGGAGGGTTCCAGCTCGGGTTCTGGTGCGGGCGCTGAATTGCTTTCGGATTCGGCTTCCGAGTCGGGGTCGGACTGTTCGGGCAGTTCGGACCGTTCCGCGAGTTGCGCCCGCGATCTGCGCCGGCTCCACAACTGGTGGATCACGCTACCGCCGGCGACAGCGAGCGATGCCGCAGCAATCGGTACCCCCGCTGGCGCCATCGAGGCATGCGCAAGCAGTGCACCACCCACCAGCCCGCCGATAGCTTTGAAACCGAAGTTCCCCATGCCTGCGATCACGCGGATCTCGTTGTACATGCCCGTGGGCAGCGCCCGATTCTCACGCTCGCCCAGGCCTACACAGGCCGCCTCGCCGAGAAAGGCTCCGGCGGCGAATCCACCTACGGCGATCCACGGGTTGCTGGTCGCCATCAGCATGGTGG
>JAFMQT010000579.1 GCA_017354515.1 Nocardia sp.
GGTGACGCAGGGATTCTCCTACGGCCGGTTGATCACCGACGTGGCGTTGCGATTTCGGGACGGTAAGGTTTCCGCGCATGCGGTGAACCGGGTGGTGACCCGCGATGTGCCGGCCGATCCGGCGGTCCAGCAGCTGATCGGCTTCTTCTCCGGGCAGGCCGCCCCGCGCGCGCAACGGGTGGTCGGCACCGCCCTCGCACCGCTCACCCACACCGAATCCGGCGGTGGTGAGTCCTCGCTCGGTGCGGTGATCGCCGATGCCATGCTCGCGATCACCCATGATTCGGCGCGGGCGGTGGCGGCATTCATGAATCCCGGTGGGGTGCGCGCGGATATCGGCGCGGGGCCGATCACCTTCGGCACGATTTTCCGGACCCAGCCCTTCGGAAATCAGGTCGTGACCGAGAGCCTGACCGGGCGCGAGATCCTGGATCTGCTGGAACAGCAGTGGAACAACCCGAGCAAATCCGCGGTTCTGTCGGTGGCGGGAATCTCCTACGCCTACAACGATTCCGCGGCGCCGGGCCACAAGGTGATCGATGATTCGGTGCGCATCGGCGGGCAACCGGTGAATCCCGCCGCGATCTACCGGGTCACCACCAATAATTTCCTGGCCTCGGGCGGGGACGGTTTCTCCGAATTCACCCGGGGCACCGACACCTCGGTCGGACCGACCGACCTGGAGGCGCTGGAAAGCTATCTGCGCGGACGCGGCCCGGTCGGCCCGCCCGAGCAGCGGATCCAACGGCGTTGAGCCGTTCGGTGTTTCGCTGGCCGCGCGGGCATTAGGGTGCGGATATGAGTTCTACCAGGTGGACAGCCGCCGATATGCCCTCCCTCGATGGCCGCACGGTCGTGGTCACCGGCGCCAACAGCGGAGTCGGATTCGGGACCTCGACGATTCTCGCCCGCGCGGGCGCGCATGTGGTGCTCGCGGTGCGTGATCTGGACCGCGGCGCCGACGCCGCCCGCCGGATCGACGGCAGTACCGAGGTGCGGCGGCTCGATCTGGCCGATCTGTCCTCGGTGCGCGAGTTCGCGCGGCGATTCGAGGGTGAGATCTCGATTCTGATCAACAACGCCGGAGTCGCGATGGTCCCCCGGGGCCGCACCCGCGACGGTTTCGAGATGCAATTCGGGACCAACCATCTCGGCCACTTCGCCCTCACCAATCTGCTGCTGCCGCGGATCACCGACCGGGTGGTCACCGTCTCCTCCGACGCACACCGGATCGGCCGTATCGACTTCGATGATCTGGACTACGCCAGGAGCGGTTACGGACCGGTCAAGGCCTACGCGCGGTCCAAACTCGCCAATCTGCTGTTCACCCTCGAACTCGACCGCCGGCTCCGGGAGACGGGATCGGCGGTGCAGGCCACGGCCGCATATCCGGGCTACGCCGACAGCAATATCGGCACCGCCGACCGCAACCGGTACCTGGTATCGCTGGTCCATCTGGCCGGTCGGTATCTGGCCCAGTCCCCGGAGCAGGCCGCGCTGCCCAGCCTGTACGCCGCGACCCAGGACATCCCCGGCGGTTCCTACATCGGGCCCGACGGTGTCGGGGGAATGTGGGGGTATCCGACCCGGATTTCGCGGTCGGCGCGGGCCGGCGACGCCGCATCCGCGCAACAGCTGTGGCAGGTGTCCGAGGACCTCACCAGCGTTCGATTCGATCCGGAGTCGGTAGGCCGCCGCAGCTGATCCGACACGACGAACCGCCTCTGGCGCGGCGGGGCCGTGACCGGGCAGAATGCGGGAATGTGCGGCCGGGAAGGGCAGCGGGACCGCCGGGCCGAGCACGGCCGCGACGGAGCGGCCGCGCGTAAACGGCACGGCCGGCATTACACCCCGCCCCGGCTGGCCACCTTCCTCGCCCAGCGGATGCTGACCCACCTGCGGCCGGGTGCGCGATTATCGGTGCTGGATCCGGCCTGCGGGGACGGGGAATTACTCCTGGCCGTGGCTCGTGTCGCGGCGCACCGCTTTCCCGGCACCGAACTCGATCTGGTGGGCTACGACCTGGACGCGGCGGCGATCGGCCTGGCGCGGGACCGGCGCGCGGAATTCACCGCGATCGGGGTGGCCGCCCCGCACTGGCGGACCGGCGACTTCCTGGGTGCGGAGTCCGGCGGGCGCGCGTTCGACGCCGTGATCACCAATCCGCCGTACGTGCGGACGCAGCAGCTGGGTGGTCAGGCCGCGCGCATCCTGAGCCGGCGGTTCGGGCTGTCGGGGCGGATCGATCTCACCCATCCGTTCGTGGCCACCGTCCCCGAACTCCTGCACGAGGACGGGGTGCTGGGTTTGCTCTGCGCCAACCGGTTCCTGACCACCAAGGCCGGCGCCAATCTGCGGGCGTTGCTGCACGCGGATCTGACGCCGGTGGAGATCTACGATCTGGGCGATACCCGGCCGTTCCAGGCCGCGGTGCTGCCGGCGGTGACCATCGCGGTGCGGGGCCGCCGGGATCGGGAATGCCGGTTCGTCTCGGCATATGAGGTGCCGGCCGGACCGGCCACCGAGACCGATCTGTACGACGCGTTGACCGCCGCCGAGGATTCGATCGTCGGTCACGGCGGCAGATGTATCGCCGTCGAGGTCGGGACGCTGTCCTCGGCGCGGGGCCGGCCGGACCAGGACGCCGGCTCCGGGGGATTCGACCCGGCGATCCCGTGGCGGATATCGCGTCCGGCCACCGACACC
>JAFMQT010000230.1 GCA_017354515.1 Nocardia sp.
CTAGCGCGGCGACCGGCTCGCTGAGCAGCTGTGCGCAGCGCAACAGTCCGAGATGGCTGTAGGCCTGCGGGTGATTGCCCAGCGAACGCTCGACCACCGGGTCGTACTCCTCGCTGAGCAGGCCGGTCGGCCCGGCGACATCCACCAGCTGCGCGAACAGCGCCTCGGCGTCGGCGCGCTTGCCGATCAGCAGGTACGCCTCCACCAGCCAGGCCGCGCACAGGTGGAATCCGCCCTCGCCGCCGGGCAGGCCGTCGTCGTGGTGATAGCGGTAAACGGTGGAACCGCTGCGCAATTCGGCCTCGGTGGCCACCACGGTCGCCTCGAATCGGGGATCGGAGGGCTCGATCAGTCCGCTCAGGCCGATGTGCAGGGTGGCCGCGTCCAGGTCGGTGCCGTCGTAGGCCGCGGTGTAGGACTGCACCTGCTCATTCCAGCCCTTGGCCTTGACCTCGTCGGCGATGGTGTCGCGCAGTTCGGTCCACGCCGGATCCAGCGGACGGTCGAATCGCGCGGCCAATTTCAGCGCGCGATCGACGGTCAGCCAGCCCATCACCTTCGAATACACGTGGTGACGCGGGTTGCCGCGGATCTCCCAGATGCCGTGATCGGGTTCGCGCCAGCGCCGCTGCACCGCGGACACCATGGCGTGCACCAGTTCCCAGTCCTGATCGGGCAGCGCCTTGGCCGGATCGGTGATGTCCTTGGCCACCCGGGCCTGGGCCAGAGCCGAGATCAATTCCACGATCGGCCCGAAGACATCCAGCTGGACCTGCATATTCGCGGCATTGCCGACGCGCACCGGCCGCGATCCGGCATATCCGGGCAGCTGATCCAGTACGGCTTCCGGCGGCAGGGTTTCGCCGTAGAGGGTGTAGAGCGGGTGCAGCCGTTCGGGGCCGGCCAGTGTCTCGAGGACCCGGTGCGTCCAGGCCAGGAAATCCTCGGCCTCGGCCAGTGATCCCAGCGAGACCAGCGCGTGCGCGGTCATCGAGGCATCGCGCAGCCAGCAGTAGCGGTAGTCCCAGTTGCGGACGCCGCCGATATCCTCGGGCAGCGAGGTGGTAGCCGCGGCCAGAATCGAACCCGATGGTGCGTGGACGAGTCCGCGCAGGGTCAGCGCCGAGCGCTTCATCAGATCCCGTTTCAACGGGGGCAGCTCGAGATCGGCGGCCCAGTCCCGCCAGTACCGCTCGGCCTCGGCGCGACGATCGGGTTCGGCCACCGTGGCCGGTGTGAGATCGGCTGTACCGCAACGCATCTCGAGCACGATCGGCCCGCCGGAAGGGTCCACGACCGCGCGGGCGACGTGGTGGATGCCCTCCTCGGAGATCTCCCACTCGATACCGGGTGAGCGCAGAACGATCGGATCGTTGGTGCCGTGCACGGCGATTCCGCCGTCGCGGCGGACGAGGGTAACCGGCACCTGACCGAATTCCGGTCGCGGTGCGAAGGTCACCACCGCTTTGGCGTCACCGGAGATCACGCGGGTCAGATCGGTGCGCTCGGGGACCACGTCGTGCGGCAGATAATCCACGAGAGTCAAACTCGACCAGCGGGTTTCGACGGTCATGGTGCCGTCGACATAGCGCTGCGACAGCGGCAATCCCGGGCGTTCGGGCGCGATCGTGAAATGTCCAGCCGCCGGTCCGCCCAGCAGATGGGCGAAGACGGCCGCCGAATCCGGTTCCGGATGGCAGAACCAGGTCACGGTGCCGTCCGGGGTCAGCAACGCCTTGGAACGTGGCGAGGACAGCATGGTGAGGCGCTCGATCCGCGGCGCCGACGCGCCCGCGAGCCAGGTGCGGCGCTCCTCGAGCAGATATGCCAGCGCCATCGCGACCTGTTCGGTACTGGCGACCCGATATTCGGCCCGGCTGTCGCCCGCGCCGACCTTGATTCCGATATCGGGCCCGGACAGCCGGGCGAAGGCCTTCTCATCGGTGACGTCGTCGCCGAAGAAAACCGCCGCCGAGGCGCCCTCTTGATGGCGGACGATATCGAGGGCGGCCCCCTTGTCGGTCTGCACCACGGCCAGTTCGATCACCGCTTTACCCTCGGTGACCTGGATGCCGACCCAGCTCGCCGGGCCCTGCTGGACCTGCTGCAGTGCGCGCCGGGCCACCTCGGCCGAGGCGTTGCGCACGTGCAGGGCCATGCTGGCGGGCTTGGTCTCGACGGCGACGCCGGGATTGTCCGCGGCGATCGACTCCAGCGAACCGCGGACCTCGGTGAGTAGTTGTCTGGCGTCGTTGTCGATGGCGTGTACGAAACCCACGTCGAATTCCGAGCCGTGACTCCCGATCAGCTGGACTTCGACTGGGAGCCGGGACAGCGCCGCGAGATCACGCAGCGCCCGGCCGGAGATCACGGCCGCGGTGGTGGCGGACAGACCGGCCAGGGCGCGCAGGGCGCTGACCGATTCTCGATGAGGGTAGGCCTTTGCCGGATCGGAGACTATGGGCGCGATTGTCCCGTCGTAGTCCGATGCGACCAGTAGCCGCGGTACGCGGGCAACGGCCGACAGGGCACGGCGAAGTGGTTGTGGCAGATCCTGTGCGCTCACGCATCCAACCTAGTGATCGGAGGGGTTTTTCATGGGCGCGAGAGACTCTACTGTGTCCAGTTTGCACACGTGTTCGCGCAGTGATACGCGGCGTTTACATGAATTCGCCAGGAATGTGCGAACGATATCGAGGCACCATCGATTCGCGAATAAATCAGGGCTTATCGCCCAGTAGTAGATCGACGGTCAATTCCAGGCGTTCGGCCACATCGGTCGCCGAGGCGCGACGGGTCAGCCAAGCCACCAGATTCGACAACCACACATCGCTGATCACGCGGGCGATGGCCATATCCTTCTCGGACGGCTCGCTCTCGTTCATGGCGCGGGCGAAGAACCGGTCCATCACCTTGCCGACCCGGTCCACCTCGGCCGCCGCGGACGCGTCGGCGAACATGAACGCCCGGGTCATCGCCTCGGTGAGTAGTGGATCGCGCTGCATCGCACGGGTGACCTGGGTCAGCAGCAGATGCATGCGCTCGCCCGCGTCGGCCCCGGGTAGCGGTTTGCGTTTGCTGTCGAACTGCTCGAACTCCCGGGCCAGTGCCGAGACCAGCAGGTGCACCTTGGACGGGAAGTAGCGGTACAGCGTGCCGACGGCGACATCGGCGCGCTCGGCCACCGCACGCATCTGCACGGCGTCGTAACCGCCCTTGGAGGCCAGGGCCAGGGTCGCGTCCAGAATGCGCTTGCGCCGTTCACGCTGGGCCGCCGAACTCAGTTCGTCCTCGCTGAGGGTGCTGACCGGTGCGCGGTTGCGGGCGCTGTGCTGCGCACCGGAATCGGCGGGCTGCTCTCGGGAGGGACTGGCCATACGTGAGAGTCCTTTCCTGCACACACGTTTCATTCGCGTTCGGCGCGCGTAGGTCGGGCGCGGCGACGGGCGCCTCTTGACTTACGCCCGACCGTCACATTAGAACATGTTCTAGGTGTGGGAGTCACGCCGGAAAGGCGGTATGGAGTGTGACCATCGCCACCACTGACGAGCATAAAGCCGTCCAGGAGTCGATGCGGAGCTGGGCCTCGGCGGTGAAACCTGTTGCCGCGCTGCGCACGGGTTCGGCCGGTTTCTGGCGTGAATACTGGCCCGGTCTGGTCGAGCTCGGAATCTTTCGGGTCGCGGTTCCCGAGCAGGCCGGCGGGGTCGGCGCGGCGGTGAGCGACCTGGCCGTGCTGATCGAACAGGCGGCCCACGATCTTGTCGGCGGGCCGGTGACGGCCACCGCGCTGGCCGGGCTGGTCGTCGGCGACGCGCTCGCCGAGGAGGTGCCCTGTGGTATCGGGCTGGGCGAGCCGGTAACCATACGTAACTCAGAATCACAAGAACTGTCGCTGACCGGTGACTGGGATCCGGTGCTGGGCGCCGAGCCGGGCACCGCGCTGCTGCTGCCGGTCCGGTCGCAGGGGCGGCAGCGGTGGGTGTTGCTGGACCCCGATACCGATGGCGTGCGGATCGAGGCGCTGCCGGCGCTCGACCGCAGTACGCCGCTGGCCCGGGTGAGCTGTGCGGAGGTGGCCGTCGCGGCCGATCGCGTCGTCGAATCGCCCTGTGCGGTCGAGGATCTCGCGGCGGCCCTGATCTGCGCCGAACTCGCCGGAATCGCCGGCTGGTGCCTGGACACCGCGGTCGAATACGCCAAGGTGCGGGAACAATTCGGCCGCAAGATCGGCCAGTTCCAGGCGGTCAAGCACATCTGTTCGTGGATGCTGTGCCGGACCGAGATGATCCGGGCCGTCGCCGCCGATGTCACCGCCGCGGTGGACAGTCGCAGCGCGGAGCTGCCGATCGCGGCGGCGATCGCGCTGTCGGTGGCTCTGGACGCGGCCGTCGACACCGCCAAGGACTGCATCCAGGTGCTCGGTGGAATCGGGTTCACCTGGGAGCATGACGCGCATCTGTATCTGCGCCGGGCCACCGCGCTGCGGGCGCTGCTGGGCGGATCGGCGCGCTGGCGGGCCCGGGTCGCCGAACTCGTGCGGGCCGGTCAGCGGCGCACGGTCGGACTCGACCTGAGTCTGGAATCAGCTTCCGGCGCAACGGATTCGGATCCGGGAGATCGGGCCGCGCTGTTCGAGGCGATCGGCCTCGACGCCGCCGGCGTGGCGGAACTGGCCGCCGATGTGGCGGCGATCGCCGACCTACCGGCCGACCGGCAGCGGGAGGCGCTGGTGGAGTCCGGATTGCTGGCGCCGCACTGGCCCGCGCCCTACGGCCGTGGGGCGGGCCCGATCCTGCGCACCCTGATCGATCAGCAGTTGCGGTCGGCCGGGGTCACAGTGCCCGACGTCCAGATCGGTAACTGGGCGGTGCCCACCCTGCTGCAGCACGGAACCCCCGAGCAGATCGAACGTTTCGTGCGTCCGACGCTCACCGGTGAGACCGTGTGGTGTCAGCTGTTCAGTGAACCGGGGGCCGGTTCGGACCTGGCCGCTCTGCGCACCACCGCGACCAAGGTCGACGGCGGCTGGAAGCTGAACGGTCAGAAGGTGTGGACCTCACTGGCCAAATCCGCGACCTGGGCGATCTGTTTGGCACGCACCGACGCCTCGGTACCCAAACACCGCGGGATCAGCTATTTCCTCGTCGATATGGCCAGCGCGGGACTCGAGGTCCGGCCGCTGGTGCAGATCACCGGAAAGGCCGAGTTCAGCGAGGTATTCCTCGATGAGGTCTTCGTGCCCGACGACTGCCTGGTCGGCACGCCCGGGGCGGGCTGGAAGATCGCCCGCGCCACCCTGTCGAATGAGCGAATCGCCATGGGCGGCAGCGGAATCGGTGCGGAACTCGAGGAATTGATCGAGGCCGCGCCCACCGAGGGGCCCGGCAGTGAACTGCTCACCGACCGAATCGGCGCGCTGGTATCCGACGCGGTGGGCGGACTGCTGCTCGAGACCAGGGCCGCGCTGCGGATGCTGGCCGGTCACGATCCGGGACCGCCGAGCAGTGTGCGCAAACTGGTCGGGGTGCGCCATCGCCAGGCGGTGTCCGAACTGGGCCTCGAGGTGGCCGGACGCGCCGGATCTGTAGAAAACCACCTCACTCAGGAGTTCCTGCAGCATCGTTGTCTATCGATAGCCGGCGGTACCGAACAGATCCTGCTGACCGTGGCCGCCGAGCGGATCCTGGGACTGCCGCGCGAGCCGCAGACTTGATCGAAACCGAGCCGAGAATTCGACCGGGAGTAATTTCGACAGGGAGCAATGCATTGGACTTCTCCAGAGACGACAGCCAGGACGCGGTTGCCGAAGTCGTCGTGAGCCTGCTCGAGCACGACGGCGCCAGAGATATGACGTTGTGGCCCGCGCTGGTCGACAGCGGATTGCTGGCGGTGCCGCTGCCCGAACGCTATGGCGGCGACGATATGGGTCTGCTCGAGGTGTCGGCCATGCTGACCGAGCTGGCCACCGACGCGGTCGCGGTTCCGGCCCTGTCCACCCTGGCCTTCGGTGTGCTGCCGCTGGCCGGATATGTGGGCGATGACCTCGGCGCCGCGATCTACCCCGAGGTCGCCAAGGGGGCGGTGCTGACCGCGGCGCTCAGCGAGCCCGGTGCGCCGTTCGTGGCCGCACCGAACACCACGGCGGTGATCGACGGCGACAGCGTGCTGATCACCGGCCGCAAGATCGCGGTGCCGTATGCCGAGCAGGCGCGGTGGCTGCTGGTGCCGACCGATCGTGGCATCGCGCTGGTGGATGGCGATGCGCCCGGTATCACCCGGACGCCGTCACCGAGTTCCACCGGTGCGCCCGAATTCTCGGTGAGTTTCGATCAGGTCGCGATCCCGGCCGATCGCCTCCTGGACATTCCGCTGACCAGGCTGCATCGGATCGCGGTCGCCGCCCTCGGGTCGGTCGCCGACGGTCTGCTCAAGGGGGTGCTCGCGCTGACCTCCGAACATCTGCGGACCCGGCAGCAGTTCGGCCGCCCGCTGGCCGAATTCCAGGCCGTGGCACAGGAAATCGGCGATGTGTATGTGGTCTCGCGGACCATGCACGTGGCGGCGGCCTCGGCCAATTGGGCTCTGGCCCAAACTCTTTCCGGCGCCGACACCGGTGGGGACAGACATATCGAGCGCCTCGACGACGATCTCGACGTGCTCGCCTACACCCTGACCGCACAGCTGCCCGCGGCTATGCAGCAGTGCCATCACCTGCACGGCGGTATCGGTGTCGATATCACCCACCCCTTGCATCGCTACTACTCACAAGCCAAGGACATCGCCCGCTGGCTCGGCGGTGCGTCGTTCCGGCTGGACCGGTTGGGAGCCAGATGTACATCGATCTGACTGCTGAGCAGCACAAATTGCGCGATGAACTGCGCGAATACTTCGCCCATCTGGTCACTCCCGAGGAGGAAGCCGAGATGGCGCACAACCGCCACGGCGACGCCTACCGGGCGGTGGTCAAGCGGATGGGCTCGGACGGCTGGCTCGGAGTGGGCTGGCCCAAGGAATACGGCGGCCAGGGTTTCGGCCCGGTGGAACAGCAGATCTTCTACAACGAGGCCTCCCGCGCGGATGTGCAGCTGCCGCTGGTCACCCTGCTGACCGTCGGGCCGACGCTGCAGCAGTTCGGAACCGACGAGCAGAAGCGCAAGTTCCTGACCGGAATCCTTTCCGGTGATATCCATTTCGCGATCGGCTATTCCGAACCGGAGGCCGG
>JAFMQT010000231.1 GCA_017354515.1 Nocardia sp.
CGGCGCGGCACAAGCGAGCACCGGCCACGGGGTGAGCAGGCGGTGGTTGTTCGCCGCGTCCGGAGCGGCCGCGGCGGCGGGCTTGGCCGTGGGCGCGGGAACCACCGCGGCGGTCGAGAGCGGCGATTCCACGGAGGCCGGCGAATTCTGGCCCCGCGCTGTCGAATTCGTCGCGAGCGCGGACCAGATCGCCGCACCGCGGGTGAACGGCCTGCATGTGCAGTTCGGCGCCGACTCCGCGCGCGAGGCGGTCATCAGCTGGCATTCGACCGGGCCGGTGCGCAATCCGGTGGTCCGGTTCGGAACCGCCGCGGCCGGATTCGGAACCACCGTGCAGGCGCGGACCCGGGCCTACAAGGACGCCGCGTCCGGGACCGAGGTGCACACCCATCACGCCCGGCTGACCGGCCTGAATCCGGCCACCGACTACATCTACGCCGCCGGTCACGACGGCACCTCCCCCGAGCTCGGGACCTGGCGCACCGCCCCGGCGGGCCGGACGGCGTTCCGGTTCACCAGTTTCGGCGATCAGGGCACCCCGTCGGTCGGCAAACTCGTGGACGGCCATTATCTGAACGACAATCTCGGTTCCCCGTTCGCCGGTGATGTCACGGCGGGAGTCGAGCGGCTGGCGCCCCTGTTCAATCTGGTGAACGGTGATCTCTGCTATGCCAACCTCGCCACCGATCGGGTGCGCACATGGAATGACTGGTGGGCCAACAACTCTCGTTCGGCACGGTATCGGCCGTGGATGCCGGCGCCGGGCAATCACGAGAACGAGAAGGGTAACGGCCCGATCGGATATCGGGCGTACCAAACCTATTTCACGGTTCCCGACAGCGGTGCGGAGGAACTCGCCCGCGGCCTGTGGTATTCGTTCACCGTCGGCGGTATGCGGCTGATCGCCCTGGCCAATGACGACATCTGCTATCAGGACGGTGGAAACACCTATGTGCGTGGCTATTCCGGCGGCGCGCAGCAGCGCTGGCTGGAAGCGGAGCTGTCGAAGGCGCGCGCGGACCGCGACATCGACTGGGTTGTGGTGTTCATGCATCAGACCGCGGTCTCCTCGGCCACGCGGTCCAACGGCGCCGACCGCGCGATCCGCGAACTGTGGCTGCCGCTGTTCGACAAGTACCAGGTCGACCTGGTGCTGTGCGGTCACGAACACCACTACGAGCGCTCGCACCCGGTGCGCGGCGTACTGGGCACCGGCACCCTGACCCCCAAACCGATTCCGGACGCGGTCACCGCCGGCCCCGGCGGTCCGGCCACCGATGTCATCGATACCTCCAAGGGCACAGTGCATCTGGTGATCGGCGGTGGCGGAACCTCCTCCCCCTCCAACGGCCTGCTGTTCCCCGACAAGCAGTGCCGGGTGCTGACCGGCGTCGGCGATTTCGATGCCGCCTTGAACAAGAAGACCCCCATCTACGAACCCGAACAGGCTCCCTGGTCGGCCTTCCGCGACCCCGAACACCCCTACGGCTTCTGCGCTTTCGATGTCGACCCGGGCAAACCTGGCGGCAACACCACCATCACCGCCACCTACTACGCTCTCACCGGTCCGGCGAGCGATCTGAAACCGGTGGACACCTTCACCCTCACCCGGCCCCGCTCCGACCGCTAAGGCGCGGGGACGATCTCGGGCAGGCGGTCGGCGCCCCAGCTGCGATGCAGATATCCGGTGACCGAATCCAGTTCGGCGCGTTCGACGGCCGCGAGTTCGCCGCGTTCCAGGGGGTCGAAGTGGAAGATGTAGAGCCGGGAGGCGAACTGGTCGAACGGCAGTGAGGCTTCACCGGGACGCTCGCCACTTCCGGCGGTGCCGACCACCACGCCGTCCCCCCAGTCCTGCCCGCTGTCGTTGTTCGGGTTGAAGAAATACACCCGCATGGTGTCCTGCGGATCGAGGGTGACCCGCAGGATCGTGATCGCGTGCCAGCCGACGAAGCGGGCCGCGCTGTCGGTGACCGCGACCCCGGCCGGCTGCGGGTGGATCAGCGGCTGATTGCCGTTGTAGAACGGGTGATAGCTGGCGTAGAAGTGGCGCAGGAACTCATCGACCTCGGTCAGCCGGCCGCTGGCCACATCGACATTGATCCGGAACCCGCGACCGGACCACCAGCCGTGGAACTCCGGATTCACCCAGCGGTGCGGATCGCCCTCACGATCGGCGCAGCGCCGCCCCATCTCGGCGTAGATCCGGTCCAGATGCGGCACCACCAGCAGCGATACCGGGTCCAGATCCATCGGCGGGGTACTGGCCACCCCGGCCTCGACCTCTCGCGAGGAGATGGCCTGTCCCTCGAAATGCATGACGACCTCGTCGTCGCGCGCCGCCCAGGCGACGATCTGCAGCAGATAGTCCGGATCGTTGTAGGACCACATCGACAGGGCCCGCGCCGATTGGCAGGTCGGATTATCGCCCTGCCCCACCCCGAGCGGCAGCCCGAGGATCGACAGCACGCCCGACAGCAGCCAGGTGCGCGGATCGACGGCCGGCCCGAACACCTCGGTCAAGCGCTGCTGCGCGATGACCGACAGCTGCATCCCCATCTGCCGCCACAGTGCCGGTGCCACCGGCGGCTCATACAGGATCCCGCGCTCGAGCAGCAGCGCCAGCCCGTAGATACCCTGCGCGGTCTCCACGAACACCGACCTGTCGATCAGGCTGCGCACGAGTTCGTGGTAGCACAGCAGGCAGTCGCGGCCGGTACTCGACAGTCCCAGCGCCGCGCCGATCAGATATTCGCCCTTGCCCAGCAGAAACCGCAGCAGCACAGCGTGATACGGCGACACCAGCCCGGTGTCGTGCATCGACCGCGCGAAACCGGTCGCCTCGTACTGCAGCGCGCTGTCGTCCATCGATTCCAGCCGGCTCTGATACACCTCGACGCCGGGATCCTCGCGGCAGGAGTCGGTGGTGCCGTACAGACTGCTGATCAGCCGGTCCGCGCCCAGCCCGCTCGACCCCAGATCGATATCCGGATTGGCGCGCGCCACCGCGATCTGGGTGATCATGCGCTTGACCTGCTCGACCTGGATGGGTCGCTGCCGCAGGATCCGCCAGATCTCGTCGACCAGATGCTCGAGCACCTTCTCGTAGCCGACCTCCTGCACCAGATAGTGCATGAGCTCGCGCGAGACATCGGCCATCCGGCCCTGCTGCAGCCGTTCGGCCTCACCGGGCGGTGTGAACAGCAGCGACAGGTTGGCGGCCAGAACCTGGGACAGATGGTTCTGGGCGTGCTCGGCCGATATCTGCGGATGCTCGTAGTCGCCCTTGGCGACCGCCAGCATCCGCAGATCGCTGACGGTTTCGAGAACCACGGTGTCCTGGTTGGGGCTGCGCAGCGATCCGGCGCTGAGCCCCGGAATCAGCACCTGCGGCTCGGCCCAGTCGGTACCGAGGAACAGGCCCGCCTGCTCGAGCCGCGGCGCCCGCGGCCGCAGGGCCGCGCATCCACCGGGCTGTTGCAGCACCCGCCGCAACGCGCTGAACACCCTGGACAGCTTGACCGTCTTGCCGAAAGCGCTGGTGGCGGCCAGGCTTTCGGTGGCTTCGTCCAAGCTGGCGAGCCGTCTGTCCAGGGTAGCGTCGTTGCTGCCGCGTGGCCTCACTCAGATCCTCCCGTGATCCGTACCTGCATTCGGATCATACGTAGAAGTCGAGGTCCTCCTGTTGCTTCAGCAGGTCCCGCATGGTGTACGGGTCCTCGCCGTAGAAGTAGAGCAGGCCCCAATGATTTCCGAACGCGGTGCGTTTGGTGACCTTCTCCTCGAAGGGAGCGGCGAGCTCGTGTGCTTCGAAGTAGTCGTGATCCTCGGTTTCCGCGGGGATCGACAGATGGGTGACCACCCTGCGGCGTGGATAAACCCCGAAGGTCCCCGCATGTCCTGTGGCGTCGACCACCTCGCGGGGGAAGAAGTTCACGATCTCCTCCTCCGTGGTCTTGGGGTCGAAGGCGAGCACCAGCGCGTGATACGCATTGAAACCGTACGCCCGTTCCAGCAGTTCGAAGACCTTGAACCCCGGCGGCCGGTAGGCGACCTCACCGAAGTACATCTCCCCGTCGCTGGTGACGAAGTACTCCGGGTGCACGAACCCGAATTCGATGTCGAAGGTCTTGATGAGCTTCTCCACCTGCCGGGTGATCTCCGGCCGGTACTGCTCGAGTTCGGGCGTCGCGGGCACGAACACCGAATATCCGAGCGTGACGTACTCGGAAATGTTCAGGAACCGGATCTTGCCGTTGTGGATCCACGCCTCGACCGCGAATTCCCAGCCGTCCAGATGCGATTCCATGAGCAGCGGGAATTCCTCGTCCGGAATGCCCTGCACGTCGTCCGGGGTGCGGATGACGCGATGGCCGAGGCAGCCGGCCTTGTCGAAGGCCTTGATGTGGATCGGATCGTTGGGGTCACCGTCGAGTTTGAGCAACGTCTGGTTGACGCGCTTGAGGAACCGGATGACATCGTCGCGTTCGTGCGCCTCCTCGAAGATCCCGACCCGGATGCCACCGAGTTGCGCGCGGCGCTTCATCAGCGACTTGTCGCGCAGCAGCATGGCCTGCCCGAGCAGTCGCGGATTGTCCAGCAGCACCGAATTGATCGCGCCCGCCCATTCGACGGTCTCCTCGAAGATCGGGATCGCGACATCGACACCCATATCTCGCAGCGTCTCGGCGATCTCCACGGACCGCTCATTGAGACGTTCGAAATTCCATCGGATATAAGGTATTTCGTTATCTATGCAGTATTGCTCCGCCCATTCCGGGGCGACCACGACATAGCGGCGGTCGAACCGGTCCACGGCTTCGACCGCGTTCAAACTCCACCCGAGCAGGGCGACGTAGCCCTTGTCCGGGTTCTTATTCGATGCTCTCGACTCCGACACCGACTTCTCTTCCGAGACTGACACCGACAAACCTCGTCCCCTCTCGACTTCACACGGTTCGTCGATCTCGGATCGCATTCCTACGCGGGACATCTGCGGCCGGCATCGGATACGCGAGGGTGGGACATCGACGAATCCAGACTTGTCACCGGCTCGTCGACCGGCTGTATCAACAGCACCGACTCCTGACGACAATCGGCACTGTCGTCCTATGTGCGAGGGTACCCAGCACACGACCCGGCAAACAGGCACCGCCAACTTCGCGACCGGTTCACACCGCCGACACTATCGCCGCGGCGACGGCCACCGTGAGCTCGAGCGCCGCCCCCAGCACATCACCACCCAGACCATCGAACCGGCGCACGCAATGCCGCACCAGCAGTACCGAACCCAGCAGTGCCACGCCCACCGCGACCGGCCCCTGCCACAGTCGGCAGGCGGCGAAAACGCTTGTGCCGAGGGCGAGAACGACCCATCCGAGCACGGTCCACCACGGCTGCGTCCGCGCCACCAGCGCACCGAATCCGGCGCCGGGTGCGGGCCGGTGACCGCGGCAGGCGACGACGACGGCAACCCGTCCGGCGGCCACCGCCAGCCCGACCGCGAGCCACCGGCCCGCCTCGGCCGCGGCGGCGAACGCGAGTGCCTGGATTCCGATCGCGAAGATCAGCGCGGCCACCCCGAACGGTCCCGCTCCCCCACTCTTCATGACCTCCCGCGCCCGCTCCGGCGACCCGTAACTGCCGAGCCCGTCGGCGGTATCGGCCAGTCCGTCCAGATGCATTCCGCGCGTGGCCAGCGCCAGTGCGCCGACGGTTACCAGCGCGGCCAGGGTGAATCCCGTTCCCGCCCAGCACAACACCCACAGCAGACCGGTCGCGGCGGCGCCCAGCAGCGCCCCCACCACCGGAGCCAGCGCGATCGCACGCCCGGCGACCGCGCGGTCCACGGCCGGTGGACCGGGCACCGGCAGCACGGTCAGCCAGGACAGCGCCAACCGCGTGGCCGCGACCATCTCGTTCAGGACACGACTTCCGTTGCGGGCCGCGCGCTTTCCGCATCCGATGTACTGACTCCGGCCTCGCCGAAGGTCGCCATCTCGGTCAGAGTGGCGATGGCGGCGCGCACGATCGGCAGTGCGGTGAGGGCTCCCGAGCCCTCACCCAGGCGCATATCGGCCTCGATGAGCGGGGTCAGTTCCAGCCGGTCCAGCGCCTTGCTGTGCGCGGGTTCGGTGGAGCGGTGGCCCGCGACCCACCAGCGGCGGGCGCCGGGCGCCAGCATTTCGGCGATCAGCGCGGCGGCGGTGACGACCACCCCGTCGAGGATCACGGGCGTGCGGCGGGCGGCGGCCTGGGCGAGATATCCGGCCATGGCGGCGAAGTCGGCGCCGCCGACGGTCCGCAGCAGGGCGAACGGATCCAGGCGGTGCGGGCGGGCCCGCCACATGGCATCGCGCACGGCCGAAGTCTTGCGCATCCAGCCCTCGTCGTCGATGCCGGTCCCGCGACCGACCGCGACCACCGGTTCGGTATCGGTCAGCGAGGCGATGAGAACCGTTGCGGGCGTGGTGTTCCCGATCCCCATATCGCCGGCGATCAGCAGATCCGCACCGCCGTCGATCTCCTCGTCGGCGATCGCGCGGCCCGCTGCGAGCGCGGCGTGCAGTTCGGCTTCGGTGAGCGCGTCCTCGCGGTCGATGGCCCCGCTGGCGCGGCGGATCTTGTGCACCGAGACCGCCGGTTCGGTATCACCGTCGACCGCGATATCCACCACCCGCACGGTCGCATCGGCCAGCCGCGCCAGCGCGTTGACCGCGGCACCACCGGCCAGGAAGTTGGCGACCATCTGCGCGGTCACCTCACTCGGATACGCCGACACCCCGTGCCGCGCGACCCCGTGGTCGGCGGCGAACACCACCACCCGCGCGCGCTGGAACTGCCGGGGCGGGCACACACCCTGACAGGCCGCCACCCAATTGGCCAGCTTCTCCAGCCGTCCCAGCGAGCCGGCCGGTTTGGTCAGTACCGTCTGCCGCTGCTCGGCCGCTTTGCGCACCACCGCGTCGGGTGCGGCGACCGGACCGAAAACCGGTGCGGTGCCGTCGAAATCGGCCAGCCCCCGGAATCCGCTCCACGCCGACACCGCGGGCTCGACCTCGGACGCCGAATCCCGCTCTCCCGCACCAGGTTCCACACCAGCCGCACCCGCGGCCGGGCTCGCCCCGGGTTCCGTGGCCGAGGCAGCGGCGCCCACGCTCACCGAACTCGCCGCTGCCAGAGCCGCCGAACTCGCGGCGCCGCTGTCGGTTCCGGCCGCCCCCTT
>JAFMQT010000580.1 GCA_017354515.1 Nocardia sp.
CGCCGTCGAGGGTGTGCTCGCACCGGGATCTCAGGTCGAGGCCCCGCACGCCACGCCGCCGGCCGCGCATCCGGCGCCCGGGCGCGGCTAGCTCGGTGAATCCGCTGGTACAGGTTGTCGGTGGTGGCCGGTAGCCTACAAAGGTGCCCGAACTGCCGGAGATCGTGGCGCTCGAACAGTTTCTGAGCGACCATGCCGTCGGCGCGGTCGTCGGGCGGGTGGATGTGGCGGCACTGAGTGTGCTCAAGACATTCGACCCGCCGGTGACCGCGCTGTCCGGCCGCGATGTCACCGGGGCCGGGCACTGGGGCAAACATCTCGGGCTGGATTGCGATGGTCTGTGGCTGATTACGCACCTGTCTCGCGGCGGCTGGTTGCGCTGGCTCGACGAGCCGGGCTCGGCCCCACCCAAACCCGGGCGGGGGCCGCTGGCGCTGCGGGTCCACTTCTTCACCCGGGAGGGGGCGACCCCCGCCTTCGACCTCACCGAGGCGGGCACCAAAAAGCGCCTGGCCGTGTGGATTACGCGCGATCCGCGTTCGGTGCCGGGCATCGCGCGACTGGGTCCGGACGCGCTGGAGATCACCGAGGATCGCTTCGCCGAACTGCTGTCGGGGACCTCGCAGCGTCTGAAGACCGTCCTGGCCGATCAGTCCGCCCTGGCTGGTGTGGGCAATGCCTACTCCGACGAGATCCTGCACGCGGCGAAGCTCTCCCCGTTCGCGACCGCCTCCGCGCTCGGCCCCGAACAGGTCCGCGGGCTGTTCGGGGCCATGCGCGAGATCCTCACCGATGCCATCGCGCGGTCGGCGGGGCAGGATGCGGCCCGGCTCAAGGGCGAGAAGCGGTCGGGCCTGCGGGTGCATGCGCGCACCGGATTACCGTGCCCGGTCTGCGGTGACACCGTGCGCGAGGTCGCCTACGCCGATAAATCGTTCCAGTACTGCCCGACCTGTCAGACCGGCGGCAAGATCCTGGCCGATCGGCGGATGTCCCGGCTGCTCAAATAGCTCCTCAGACCATTTCGGGGACGCGCACACCGTCCCAGGCCAGGCGCTTGCTCCGGTCCGGATCCACCTCGACCCGCGAGGTCGCGTCGATGATCCGGGTACTGCGGCGCTCTTCGGAATACTGCGGCCAGTCCTGCCGAGGCTGGCCGTCCCGCGCGAAAGCCAACCAGTTGTCCTGGAATTCGCGCTGCACCGACAGGAATCCGCGGTAGCCGCCGACCACACCGAGCCCGCGCCCGATGAGACTGTCCACTCCGCCGAAAACCGGGATCAGCTCCAGTGCGTGGGTGGGCCCGAAACCCGCGAGATGTACTGCGCGCGGGGCGAAATCGAACCGGTACATATAGGTGGGCGCGTAGCGGCTGTGGCCCTCCGCGACGGCGATTGTAGGCCGCCAGAAGACGAAGTCCCCGCCCATATGAACCGCGGCGGCCTTTCCGGGATAGCCGGGATACGCCGCCACCACCCGCTTTTCGACATCCTGGTCGCCGCAGCGGCCCAGCGCCAGATGCAGCTGGCTCTCGGTGGTCGGCAGGCTCTTGTCCCACTTCTTGAACAGCGCGGCCTCATTGTGATTGGTACCGATGATCAGCGGCACCGCATGCGCCTTGCCGGTGCGGATGGCCTCGAGCGGAGCCAGCGGCAGGAAGTCGCCGTCCACCTGCGGAGCGATCGGATAGCTGCCGGGCTGTGCGGCCAGCACCTCGCCCAGTGCCCGATCGGAGGCCTTGCGGATATCGTTCGCGGGCGCGGCGGTGAGCACCTCGGCTGCCTGTTCCGGGGTTGCGCCCAGGCGTTCGACACAGCGGCGGGCGAAGGTGCGTGCCTCATCCGCGCTGACCGCCCAGTCCGCGGGGGCGCTCTGGGCGATGGCGCGATGGAACAGTCCCGCTGCGCTCGGTGTCGCCAGCAGGCTCACCACCGCGTGCGCGCCGGCCGATTCGCCGAAGATGGTGACATTGCCCGGGTCGCCGCCGAAGGCGGCGATATTGCGCCGCACCCACTCCAGCGCCGCCACCTGATCGCGCAGGCCGAGGTTGGAATCGAATTTCCTGGTCGGCGTGGAGAATTCACCGAAGTCGACGTATCCGAACCCGCCCAGCCGATAGTTGAGCGTCACCACGACCACATCGCCGCGCAATGCCAGGCGGGCCCCCGAATACAACCGCAGTGCGGAGGTTCCGAAGACATATCCGCCGCCGTGGATGAACACCATCACCGGCCGCGGTTCGTTCGCCGGTTCGGCGGGGGCGGAGATATTCAGGGTCAGGCAGTCTTCACTGGTGGCCTGCGGATTACCGGGACCGATCCGGGCCCCGTCGCGCGTCTGCATCGCGGCGTTGCCGTATTCGGTGGCCATCCGCACACCTGGCCACGGCGTAACGGGCTGCGGCGCTCGAAAACGCAGATCACCCACCGGGGGCGCGGCATAGGGGATGGAACGCCACTGCAGAATCCGGCGACGCCGGAGGCCGCGGACGACGCCCTCGGCGGTCGTGATGTCAAGCATGTCGCGATTTTATCGTTACTGCAGATAACCTTCGACCTGCTTGACGGTGTTGGCCTGTGCCTGCTCCGGATCCTGCCCCGCATCCATCCGGGCCCGCCGCTGTCGCAGCAGGTCCCAGCACTGATCCAGCTGTACTTCGAGATCGGCCAGCCGGGCCCGTTCGGCCGGGGACCCCGTTTCG
>JAFMQT010000581.1 GCA_017354515.1 Nocardia sp.
GCGCCGTACGCGCCCGGTCGGCACCGTCGCGGACCCCGGGCAACTCGACCAGCGGCTGCAGCACATCGTTCACGACCGCACACGCTAGTCCAGCGACTGGGCCGCACCCGGAACCACCGGTCGACGGGTGCCGCGGACCGCGACATGCCACGGCTGAGCTACCCGTCCGATAAGGTCGACCCATGGCCGACTGCGCTCGGCCCCAGCTGAATCCGATGGATTTACCCGACGAACCGGACCGGGCCGGGCCGACGGTCACCGTGTGCGCGGGTGTCCAGCGAGACACAGGAGGCGAGATGACCGACACCACGGCTGAGCACCCGGAAGCCTTTGCCCCGTCCACAGAATTCGCCGCGGCGGCCAATGCCGATTCCTCGCTCTATGAGAGCGCCGCCGCCGATCGCGAGGCATTCTGGGCCGAACAGGCGAAACGGTTGCATTGGCATCAGCCGTGGAGTCGCGTATTGGATTGGGACGACGCACCTTTCGCGCGCTGGTTCGTCGACGGCAAACTCAACGTCGCCTACAACTGTGTGGACCGCCATGTCGTCGACGGCCACGGCGACCAGGTCGCCATCCACTGGGTGGGCGAGCCCGGCGACTCCCGCGACATCACCTACTCGCAGCTGCTGGCCGAGGTCGGCCAGGCGGCCAACTACTTCACCGAACTCGGCCTCGAGGCCGGGGACCGGGTCGCCATCTATATGCCGATGATCCCCGAGGCCATCGTGTCCATGCTGGCCTGCGCGCGCCTGGGCCTGACGCATTCGGTGGTCTTCGCCGGTTTCTCCCCCAGTGCCCTGCGCCAGCGCATCGATGACGCGTCGGCCCGCCTGGTGATCACCACCGACGGCCAGTGGCGCCGCGGTAAGCCGGCGCCGCTGAAGGAAGCCGTGGACGAGGCCGTCGCGGCCGCGGGCGATGTACCGAGCAGCGCCGAACACGTGCTGGTGGTTCGCCGCACCGAGATCGAGGTGCCGTGGACCGAGGGCCGGGATCTGTGGTGGCACGAGACCGTCGGCCGGGCATCGACCGAACACGAGGCGCAGCCGTTCGACTCCGAACATCCGCTGTTCGTCCTGTACACCTCGGGCACCACCGGAAAACCCAAGGGCATCCTGCACACCTCGGGTGGATATCTGACCCAGGCGGCCTACACCCACCACTACGTGTTCGACCACAAGCCCGGCCAGGACGTGTACTGGTGCACCGCCGATATCGGCTGGGTGACCGGGCACAGCTATATCGTCTACGCACCGCTGGCCAACCGGGCCACCCAGGTCCTCTACGAGGGCACACCGAATTATCCCGATGAGCACCGGCACTGGCAGATCATCGAGAAGTACGGCGTCTCGATCTATTACATCGCCCCCACGCTGATCCGCACATTCATGAAGTGGGGTCGCCAGATTCCCGATGCCCACGACCTGTCCTCGATCCGGGTGCTCGGTTCGGTCGGTGAGCCGATCAACCCCGAGGCCTGGCGCTGGTACCGCACGGTTGTCGGCGGCGATCGGGCGCCGATCGTGGACACCTGGTGGCAGACCGAGACCGGCTCGATCATGATCTCGCCGCTGCCCGGTGTCACCACCGCCAAACCGGGCGCGGCGATGACGCCGCTGCCGGGCATCTCGGCCCGCGTGGTGGACGAGGAAGGTCGGGATGTCGAAAGGGGTGCGACCGAGGCGAACGGATATCTGGTCCTGGACCAGCCCTGGCCATCCATGCTGCGCGGCATCTGGGGCGATCCGGACCGCTACCGGTCCACGTACTGGGAGCGGTTCGCCGAACAGGGCTGGTACTTCGCGGGCGACGGCGCCAAGATCGACACCGACAACGCACTCTGGGTACTCGGCCGCGTGGACGATGTCATGAACGTCTCCGGACACCGCATCTCCACCGCCGAGGTCGAATCCGCGCTGGTCGGTCACCACAGTGTCGCCGAGGCCGCGGTGGTGGGCGCCAGCGACGCGACCACCGGGCAGGGCATCGTGGCCTTCGTCGTTCTGACCGCTGCCGCCGGAGAATCCGGCTCCGAACTGATCGACGGGCTGAAGGCGCAGGTCGCCAAGGAGATCAGCCCGATCGCCAAACCCCGTGAGATCCACGTGGTCCCCGAACTGCCCAAGACCCGGTCGGGCAAGATCATGCGGCGGCTGCTGCGCGATGTGGCCGAGGGGCGCGAACTCGGTGATACATCAACCCTGGTAGATCCCAACGTTTTCGAGGCGATCCGAGCCGGGAAGTCCTGAGCGACGGGCGCGGTGGCCGCCGAACTCGGGAAAGCAGCCGTGTTGATCCCCGCCTCGGCAGCACCGCCGGTCGGTTCGACGCTAGTGTTGTTGCGATGTGGCCGTGCGCATCGGATGCGGCGCGAGGCAAGTGGGGCCACCGAAGACGAGTGAAGGCCGGACAGCACCGGGACATGGAGAAGGGTCGAGCAATTGAGCTTCACAAACGGCGGTAACGGGCACGATTCAGGCCGCAACCGGACCATCACCTCGATTCCGCTGTCCGAGGTCGATCCCACCGCCACCGCCAGCGTCGGTGAACTGGTACGCAATGCCACCGAACAGGTGTCGACGCTGGTGCGTGCCGAGGTCGAACTGGCCAAGGCCGAGGTGACCGGTGAGATCAAGAAGGGTCTGCAGGGCAGCGTCTTCTTCATCGCCGCGCTCACCGTGCTGCTGTTCTCGTC
>JAFMQT010000232.1 GCA_017354515.1 Nocardia sp.
AAACCCCCTCGCCCCGCTCCGGTAACGCGCTGCTCCGGGTGGCGATCGCACTGTTCGCGATCGGACTGCTGGCGATCCTCGCGATATTCCTGACCCCGATCATCAGTGCGTGCGGGCCGCCGCTGTGGCTGTATCTGGTCGCCATGTCGGCGACTCCGCTCGGCCTACTTCTGGCCCTCGTTTTCGCGCTGTGGTCGGGCCGACACGTCCGATAAAAATGTGATCTTCGTCACATCACGGACCGATAACGCCATGGTCACGGTCAGCACTCGAACGTGACACGCCGCACTTACCTGCACAGACGCCTCGGCGGAAGCTATTGCGGGACAAAGCGGACGGACATACACGCCGGTTACCAAATGGTGATTTTTTCTGCGTTTCGTCGTACCGTCTAACGCAGCCGGGGGATCCCGGCTCACCGGCCCGCCGCACCGCACCTCGCCCCGCGGGCCAGGACCCCGAGAAATTCAGGGGCGAGGGCGGGGAACTACGTTCCCGACAAGGGGTTTCGGCCCCATGCAGGGAAGCGGGAACGGTCGGCAGCGGCCTTTCCCTTGGGGTGAAGTTCCGGCAAGACCGGAACCGGACGGCCTCTCAGTCCGAACCCGACATTCACCTCGCAGGCGCGTACGAGAGGAAGACGACCCGATATGAGCGGACGCCATCGCAAGCAGACCAACACCGGTCGCACCGTCGCCAAGGTCGCCGTCAGCACGGCAATCATGGGTGGCGCGGGTGTGGCCTTGGCTGGACACGCCGCCGCGGCTCCCGATTCGGATTGGGACAAACTCGCCAAGTGTGAGTCCGGCGGTAACTGGGGTATCAACACCGGCAACGGATTCCAGGGCGGACTGCAGTTCGACCAGTCCACCTGGGCGCGACACGGCGGCACCCAGTACGCCTCGACCGCCAACCACGCCACCCGTGAACAGCAGATCGCGGTGGCCGAGAAGGTTCTCGCCACGCAGGGCTGGGGCGCATGGCCGTCCTGCTCCTCGCACCTCGGCCTGCACAGCTCCGCCACCCAGCGCGACGTGCCGACGCAGGATCAGGCTGCGGGTTCGCAGCAGAACCAGGGCTCGCAGCAGACCCAGAGCCAGGCCTCGCAGCAGACCGGCCCGCAGCAGCAGAACAGCCCCCAGGGCAAGACCCAGAACCAGAACGACGGCAGCCGGCAGGTGTTCTCCGCCGTCGACAAGGCCGTGGACAACGCCAAGAACCAGGGCTACCAGGTGCCCAAGCAGGCCCTCGACGCCTACAACTCGTTCAAGGCGAACGGCAAGCTCGATCCCTCGATCGTCAACTTCTACCAGGCGAACAAGGGCCTGCTGCCCAACTGATCGCCCCGGCGTTCACACGCCGTATTCACGACGAAGGTCCGCATCCTTTCGGAAGCGGGCCTTCGTCGTATTTCCCGATGTGAGCGGGCCTTCGTCATATTTCCCGATGTGTCGTATTTCCCGATGTTGTGTTGTGATTCCGGGTCAGCGGTTGACCACCGTGTGCGGGTGCACATACGGCAGGTCGGTCGCGGGCAGCGGAAACTCGGTGTCCTCGCCGTACGGCGAAAGACCACCGGAACGGGCCGAGGACAGCTCGGTGACCGCGTGGTCACCATTTCCGAGCTGCGGCCACCCGTTGTCGATATAGGGTTTCTTCGATTTGTTCACCACGGCCTTATTCTGGCATGTCCGAGCGCCGTAGTCTGGATTGGATGACCACGACCGATACCCGGACCGACGACGGTCGGCCTCGCCGCGGTGACGACAGCGGCGGAGCCGGGGGGGCCGAGTTCGGCACCCTCGCCGAATGGCTCAGCGCGGCCGATGACGAAGCCCTGGTCCGGTTGCTGAGTCTGCGCACCGATCTGGCGGTGCCGCTACCGGCCTCGATGACCGTGCTGGCCGCGCGGGCCGAACAGCGGGCCTCAGTGCTGCGCGCGGCCGATGATCTGAACACCCTGGAATTCGCCGTCCTGGAGGCCCTCGCCGCCGCCGGCGCATACGGCGGTTCCGGACAGGATCGGCCGCTCGAACGCCGGCGCCTGCACGAGATACTCGGCGACCGGGTCGGCGCCGAGGCCATCGATACCGCGATCGACCGGCTCCTGGAGCGCGCGCTGATCTGGGGGCGGGACGCCCTGTTCGTGGTGGCCGCCGCGCAGGACGCACTCCCCTGGCGGCTCGGGGCGACCACCGAACTTCCCGACACCCTGACCGAGCCGGAAATCACGGCGGCACTGGACGAGATCGCCGACAACGAACGCGCACTGCTGGACACCCTCGCCACCACCGGTCCGCGCGGACGCACCCGCGACGCCGCACCCGACGCCGATCCGCAGCGACCGGTTCCCCGGCTGCTGGCCCGACGGCTGCTGATCCGGATCGACGACGAGACCGTCGAACTGCCGCCGGCCGTCGGTCAGCTGCTACGAGGCGAACCGGTGACCGATCCGTACGCACTCGCACCACCGCATCCCGAGACCCGCGAACATCCGGTCACCGAGGTGAACGCCGCCGCGGCCGGCGAGGTGGGCGAGTTGTTGCGGCACTGCGGCGACATCCTCGATGTCCTCGCACACGGACCCGCGCCGGTGCTGCGGGCCGGCGGGCTCGGGGTTCGTGAATTGCGCCGGATCGCCAAACAGACCGGGCTCGAGGAGGATCGGGCCGGACTGCTGGTGGAGGTCCTCGCCGCCGCCCGCCTGCTCGACCAGGGGATCCCCGATCCCCCGGCCGACAACGACACCGGTGAGCAGTATTGGGCGCCCACCGTGTCCTCCGACGGCTGGCTCGGCGGGCCGACCGCCCGGCAGTGGGTCGTGGCGGCGCACGCGTGGCTGGAACTCGATCGGCTTCCGTGGCTTATCGGCCGTCGTGATGCGGCCGATAAGCCGCTGGCCGCGCTGTCGGTGGAGCTGCGCAACGGGCATGCGGCCCCGGACCGCCGCGCCGTCCTGGGACTGCTGGCGGAATTCCCACCGGGCACCGTCGTCGAGGCCCCCGATGTGGTGTGCGTGCTGGCATGGCGAATTCCGCGGCGGCGCAGGCGTTTTACGCTGGATTCGGTGCGGCGGACACTGTCGGAGGCCACCGCCATGGGACTGCTCGGGCGGGGTGCGCTGACCTCGGCCGGCCGGGCCCTGCTGCACGGAACCCCGGCCGACGCCGAGGCCGAAATGGACGCGGCCCTGCCCGAACCGGTGGACCACATTCTGGTGCAGGCGGACCTGACCGTGATCGCACCCGGTCCGCTGGTCACCGAACTGCGTGAGCGGATGGCCCTGATCGCCGATATCGAATCAGCGGGTGCGGCCACGGTCTATCGCGTCGGGGAGGGTTCGGTGCGCCGGGCCCTCGACGCCGGGATGAGCGCCGCCGAACTCCATCACCTGTTCGCCGTGCACTCGCGCACCCCGGTACCGCAGTCGTTGACCTATCTGATCGACGACGCGGCGCGCCGACACGGCCGGTTGCGGGCCGGGATGGCGCAGTCGTTCATCCGCAGTGAGGATCCGGCGCTGCTGGCCGAGGTGCTGGCCGCCTCGGTGTCCGAATCGCTGGCCCTGCGCGCGGTCGCCCCCACCGTCGCGATATCCCAGGCGCCACTGGGCGAGGTGCTCGAGCGCTTGCGCGCGGCCGGATTCAGTCCCGCCGGTGAGGACGCCTCCGGCACCATCGTCGATCTGCGGCCGCGGGGTTCGCGGATATCCGCCCGTACCGCGGGACGGACCACGTGGCGGCCCACTCCGCCCGACGCTGATCAACTGCGGAACCTGGTCGGCGAATTGCGAGCCGCGGAGAAGGCCGCACGGACCCGGTCCGGACGGCAAGTCCGCAGCGATGGCACCCGGACCACGACAGAGGCCGCGTTGAACCTGCTGCAATTGGCGGTGCGGGTGCGCCGGGCGGTGCATATCGAATACGTCGACGCGCAGGGCGTGGCCACCGAGCGCATCACCGAACCGGTGCGAATCGCCGGTGGTCAGCTCGAGGCGGCCGATCCCGATTCCGGTGCGATCCGGCACTATGCCCTGCATCGGATCGCCTCGGTCGCGCTGGTCGAGGTCTGAACCCTCAGCCGCGCGGATTGACCAGACAGAATGTCGTCGGCGGATCCTTCAGGGTCACATAGGTGCCGGTGGGATCGCACAGGCCGGGATCGCTGCTTCCATCGACCCGCTTGACCACCCTGGCCGTGGCGTCAACGGAGTCGCAATCGGCGTGGGCGAATCCGGACACCGTGTCCTGGTGATAGCAGCCGCCCGGTTTCAGGTCCGGAATCAGGCACAGATATGCGGTGGTCCCGCCGCGGAAGGTCTCCTGGTAGGAGGAGTATTCGGGGCCGCAGTCCTGCTTGTTGGCCGTGGCGGAGCGCACCCGGTAGACGGTGTCGGGCGAACCGCAGTCCACCGGCTGGGTCTGGGTATCGAGGGTGTTCCCGGCGACCACACCGATACAGTCGCCCACCTTGGCGCGGGCGGTGTCGGATCTGGTGGCGTTGGATACGAATCCACAGCCGCCCAGTACCAGACACAGCATCACCACGACCGGTCCGACAACCGCGTACCGGGCCGAGAACGGTTTCGGTTCAACACATCCCACCTGGCGAAACCTTCCTCACCCACCCGCGGCGACAGCTACCGCCGAGGATACCCGGGCATCGGCCGCGATCAGCCGCGCAACGTGCCCGGATACAGGTATCGGTCGGCGGGACGGGTGGCCGTGTCCAGCCAGGCGGCGAAGAATCCACTCAGATCAGACGTGGTCTTCGATTGGATGAAGGCCCTGAACTCCGGCATCGAGGCGTTCCGGTAGGCATGCGACTGGACGAATTGCCGAACCGCGGAGAAGAACACGCCGTCACCGAGTTCATGCCGTAGAGCGTGCAGGAACAGCGGCCCGCGACTGTAGACGGAGGTGAATTCGCTGCCGGCGCCCGGCGCGGCCAGCGGAACCCGCCAGTACTCCGGTCTATCGCGCATCTGAGACACGGTCTTGCGGTAGAGGGCATCGACATTCTTGCCCTCTTTCCGTTCCGGCCACAGATAGTCGGCGGTGTAGCTGGCGAAACACTCGTTCAGGCAGACATCGGACCAGTTGCGCACCGACATCGAATCACCCCACCACTGGTGGGTGTTCTCGTGGATCACGGTGTTGAGCACGGTCCACGGCGCGTAGATGGGGCGGGTCTGGGTTTCCAGGGAGAACCGTAGATCGGTATCGACATAGATGCCGCCCGCACTCTCGAAAGGGTATGGGCCGTACAGCGATTCCAGGAAGTCCAGGATCTCGGGCAGTCGCCGCTCCAGCGCCTCGTCCCTGACCGCACCCGGCGCGAACGCGCTGATCAGCGGGGTCCCGTTGGCGCGCCGCTGATTCAGGAAATCGAGATGGTCGATGGCGACGGTGGTCAGATAGCCCGCGGTCGGATGCCGCGAACTCCACCCGACCGTATGTTTGTCACCGTCGACCCGATCGCCGGTTTGCACTCCGTTCGATATCGCCTGCCACTGCCGCGGAATGGTCACCCGGAGGTCGAAGGTCGCCTTATTTCTCGGTGTGTCGTTGACCGGATACCAGGTGCCGGCCGAATGCGGTTCACCGGCCGCGAAGGCCCCGCCACTGGGCGAATACGTCCAGCCGGCCCCGCCGGTGTCCTGCTCCACACCGGAGTATTCGACGGTGACGCTGAACGGCAGCCCGGGCAGGATCGGGATCGCCGGGGTCAGGGTCAGCTTGTGCTGCCCGCCGCGAACGAATCCGGCCGGAAGATTGTCGACCGTGACCCGCTGTACCGCGGGCCCGGAAAAGTCGAGGCTGAACGCGTGCAGGGCCTGTGTGGATACCGCGTCGATCCGGGCGGTACCGGTGAGCTGATGGCTGGGCGGGTCGTAATCGATGCCCACGTCGTAGTGGTTGACCCGGTAGCCACCGTTGCCGTCGGCGGGATAGTAGCGGTCACCCAGTCCCGAGGGACCGGTCAGCGGATCCGGGAACGCGGGTATCGCCGCCGCCGCCGAGGGCAGCTGGGCCGCCACCGCCATCACCACCGCCCACACCGCGGCGGCACCCAGATACCGCGCCTTGTTCGGTGACCCCATATTCCCGCCCCTTCCAGTCAGCCGATGCCAGCCGTGCCGATACCGTCGCTCAGCCGCGCAGTTCCTCGGGGAGCTGGCGCGGATCCAGCAGCAGCCGTTTGGCATCGGCGGTTCCGACCTTATCGGCAAGCCGCAGATTGTCGGCCAGCAGCCGCCACTCGGCCGGATGGATCAGGGTCCGGGCCCGCTCGATGACGGCCCGGTCGGTGGTGGCCCAGGCGATCGGCATGGCGGTCACCGCCGGTCGCAGATCGCCGACCGTGCGCGGCGCCCGATCCGATCGCACCGCGACCGCGGGAACCTGTTCGCCGGTATCGCCGCGATGTCCGGGCAGATCGCTTACGACCCGGGTGATCAGCGCATAGCGCGGCCCGGCATCGGATTTGGCCAGATTCACCAGCGCCAGCAGGGTGATCCGCTCGTCCTGCCGCCCCGAGATCACCGCCGGAACCAGATCCCCCTCGGCGTACAACTTCTCGATCCGCGAGCGATGCGGCGTCCATACCGCGACGAACAGCGCCGTAACGGTCGCCATCGCGAAAACCACCGCGAGGAGATACGAATAGGGGTGGGCGAGCAGGATCATTCCGGCGGTGCCCAATGCGAGCACGACAACCGCGGTGAACGCCAGCAGACGTAGGCGCCGGATCGCGCGGCCGACCTCGTTCACCGCCCGGGCATGGTCGCGATCGACCACGAATTCGAAGTGGCGCACTATCACATCCTCCAGTTGTTCAGCGGCGGCCGGTCTCAAGCGATCGGCGGGCCCAGCAGGTCGTCGGCATCGGTGATGCGATAGGCATATCCCTGTTCGGCCAGAAAACGTTGCCGATGTGCGGCATATTCCGCGTCGAGGGTGTCGCGCGCCACCACGGAATAGAAGTGCGCCTGTCCCCCATCGGCTTTGGGGCGCAGCAGCCGGCCCAGTCGCTGCGCCTCCTCCTGGCGCGAGCCGAAGGTCCCCGAAACCTGGACCGCGACAGAGGCTTCCGGTAGGTCGATGGAGAAGTTGGCCACCTTACTGACCACCAGCACCGGGATCTCGCCGTTGCGGAAGGAATCGAACAGCGCCTCGCGCTCCTTGGTCTTGGTCGACCCCT
>JAFMQT010000582.1 GCA_017354515.1 Nocardia sp.
GCGAACCGTAAATGCGCGCGGGCATCCGCCCACCTTGTACGTTTGGAGGAAAAATGACCGCCTACCGGTCGATTGTCGTCGGTACCGATGGTTCGGATTCGTCGTACGTCGCTGTCGAGAAGGCTGCCGCACTGGCCGCCGACGCGGGCGCGACCCTGCACGTGGTGTGCGCGTATTTCCCGACCGACGACCGCGATGTGGCCGCCGCGGCCGATGTTCTCAAGGAGGAGGCCTACCAGGTGCGCGGTTCGGCCCCCACCGCGGAGATTCTGCGCGTCGCGCGGGACAAGGCCGTCGCGGCCGGCGCCACCAACGTCGAGGAGCACCCGATCGTCGGCGAACCGGTCGAGTCGCTGCTGGACTTCGTGAAGAAGGCCGAGGCCGAGCTGCTGGTGGTCGGTAATCGTGGCCTCAACACCCTGGCCGGCCGCCTGCTGGGCTCGGTGCCTTCGGATGTGGCCCGCAAGTCCCACTCCGACGTGCTCATCGTGCACACTGTGCGCTGAGCCGGCTTCGCGAAGCTGCCCGAGGTCCGTCAGCGCAATCCGCGCAGGACTTCGGGCAGCGGTCCGGTGTGCACAACTGTCAACCGCTGCGTCGCGCGGGTGAGTGCCACGTAGAGATCGTTGAGACCACGCGGTGATTCATCGAGCACACCCTGTGGCTCCACCAGCACCACCGCGTCGAATTCCAGCCCCTTGACCTCGGACACGGTCAGCACGCGCACGGAATCACCTGCCAGCGAGGAGAATTCGCCGACCAGGGCGTGCGGCGCCAGCACCGCCGTGATTCCCGGCCGCTCGGCCTCGCCGGCGACCAGCTCACCGACCGCGTCGAGCAGAACCTCGCCCCGGACCGCGAGCGCGCGTGGGGGAGAACCGGATTCGCGTACCGACCGCGGCGCCCTCGCGTCCGGATCGATCGCTGCCAGCACATCCGCCGCGACCGCCATGATCTCGGCGGGGGTGCGGTAGTTGACTGTCAGCTCGGTCAGCTTCCAGCGCCGCGCCACATACGGTTCGAGCATGCGCTGCCAGGACGAGGTTCCGGCCGGATCTCCGGTCTGTGCGACATCACCCACCGCCGTCACCCAGCGATTGGGAATCCGCCGCATCACCATCCGCCAAGCCATCTCCGACAGTTCCTGAGCCTCGTCGATGATCACGTGCCCATAGGTCCAGTTGCGGTCCCCGGCGGCGCGTTCGGCGGTGGTCTGGGTATTGCGAACCTGCTGTCGCTCGGCCAGCTGGCCGGCATCGATCAGGTCGTAGGCCATCAGGATCTCCGGATCCAGATCGTCCTCGAGGTCCTGCGGCGCCGAACCGGTCATGATGTCGAGCGCCTCCTGGGCCTCGGCCAGCTGTGCCCGCCAGCGCCGCCGCGACCGCTCGCGCTCCTCGGCGTCATCGATGCCGAGCAGTTCGGCCAATTCGTCCAGCAGGGGCGCGTCCCCCGGTGCGAAGGCCGGGGCATCGCGATCGCCGGTGTCGCGGAACAGTTCCTTACGGTCCTCGTCGGTGAGCCCGGTCGCCGCGCGAGCGAGTTGTTCGGGCTCGGCCCACAGGCCGGCGAGCACCTGCTGAGGGGTCAGAATCGGCCACAACCCGGCGATCGCGGCCTGGATTCCGGGATCGGCGCGCATCTCCTCGGCGATCTCGGCGAGATCGGTCTGGCTCAGCAGATTCCGGCCGTCGCCGGAGAACTGGTCCGAGCCGATGATGCCGGCGAGCTGATCGGTCAGCGCGTCCACCACCGCGGCGGCGAAGATCGGCCGGGCCAGATTGTGCGGTCGCCGCGAGGAGCGGGCGCGGCCGCGGGCCTTGGTCACGGTCTTGCGGTCCAGTGTCAGTTCGTGGCCGTCGAAGTCGATGCGGATCGGAGACGACGGCGCCTGCTGGTGGTTTCGCACGGCCTTCTTCAGCACATCGATCATCTCGAGCGAACCCTTGAGTTCGCCGGCCCGTAGCGAATCCTCCAGCGTCGCATGCACTCCCGGGTACAGATCGCCGATGGTGGACAGCAGCACCCCGGTCTCGCCGAGGGAGGGCAGGACCTGGCCGATGTAGTCCAGGAAGGTGGAATTGGGGCCGATGATCAGCACGCCGGCCTTGTCGAGCTGTTTGCGGTAGGTGTACAGCAGATACGCCGCCCGGTGCAGCGCCACCGCCGTCTTCCCGGTGCCGGGACCGCCCTGCACCACCAGCACACTGCGATGTTCGGAGCGGATGATGGCATCCTGCTCGCCCTGGATCGTCTCGACGATATCGGTCATATGCCCGGTGCGGGCGGCGTTGAGCGCGGTCAGCAGCGCACTCTCGCTGCCGACACCGCCATCGTCGGAATCGAGCGCGCCGGCCTGCCGTGCGGCCTGCAGATCGAGGTACTCGTCGCTGATGCCGGTGACCGCGCGGCTGCGCGAGCGGATGTGGCGGCGCCGGGTCACCCCGTCCGGGGCCGCGGTCGTGGCAAGGTAGAACGGCCGGGCCAGCGGGGCACGCCAGTCCAGCAGCAGGGTGGCGTAGTCGTCGTCCTCGTCGAGGATCCCCAGGCGTCCGATGTACCGGGATTCGGCACCGGATTCCTCCTCGGCCAGATCGATCCGGCCGAAACACAGACCGTTCTCTGCCGCATCGTATTTGGCGAGGTCCTCGGAATAGAGCTGGGAGAACGACTCGCGCTCACTGCGGGCCTGCGG
>JAFMQT010000583.1 GCA_017354515.1 Nocardia sp.
GTGGACGCGGCCTACCCGGTCGCCGACCACCCGCTGGTTCATCGGCGCTTGGCCGAAGGCACCCCCGAGGATTGCTCACCCGCCGACGACGACCGCCCGCACCATTGACCGACCACTGACTGAGGACTCGGAGGACACCACGAACGACATGACACTCCATGACCGTCCGCCCGCGCCGACCATCATCGACGCCGGGGTGGAACGCACACGGATCGCCGCGCTGGAACAACTGCGGGCGCGGCTGGAATCCGAACTCGACCGGACCGCCGCGGGTGCGGGATACGCCGCCATGGCGGGCCAGCTGCGGGACACGGTCAATGCCATCGCCGATGCCCGCAACCGCATCTATGAGGTACTGATCGGCGAGGACAGCTGGTGAGGCCGACCGCACTACGGCCCGGGCGGATGGGGATCGCGCCCGGGCCGTACCCCGGGTCAACCGGCCAGCGAGGTGGCCCAACCGGGCTTGTCGGTATCGACGTTCTTTCCCCCGTCCAACACGGTCGGGGTCTGGATCTGGCCGACCGCGGTCTTCAATGCCACCAGCGCGCCCTGGGCGTTGGTTCGCGCCGCCTCCACCCGCTCACCGCTGGCGATGCACTGCTGAATCTGTTGCGGCGCACCGGCATCGGCAGCGATCGCCGCCAGATCCTGATCGGTGGGGGTGCCGCCGTCCTCACTCGGCTGCTTCGCGGTGAACAGCGTCTGATGGAAGGTCGAGAATACGCGGCCGTTCCCACCGGCGGCGACGCATTCGGAGGCAGCCACCGCGCGCGTCGAATAATCCTTCCCGGCCGATTTCGGGTCCAGGAAGTTCACCAGCCGATAGCGCACCGCGAACTTACCCTGATCGATCAGCTTCGCGATCTGCTGACCGAAGTAGTGCTCCATCGAACCGCAGGCCGGGCACATCGGATCCTCGAATACGTCGATCGTCTTGGTCGCCGATGGCTTACCCAGCACAATCGACCCGTCCGGATCGAGCCGGACGGACACCGCCGGATCGTGGACCGGCCCATAGCCATCGTCCTGCACAGTGGGAACGGATGTGCTGCGGTGGTGCACGAACAGCGCCACGAGCACCACGGCCACCACCAGCGCCGCCGCGGCCAGCCCGTAGGTGGTGCGGTTGGACATCGGCCGCGGCGCGTAATCGGATCCCGAGGAGTTCACGGCGTCCACTCTGCCAAATCCGCGCTCGGCCGCCGACCCGGTCCGGCCGCGACAGCCCTAACTACCGACCGCCCGGCCGACGACCTCCTCGGCGACAGCCTGCACCCGTGCGAGGTGATCGGGGCCCTCGAACGATTCCGCGTAGATCTTGTACTTGTTCTCGCTCCCGGAAGGCCGGGCGGCGAACCAGGCGTTCTCGGTGGTGACCTTGACCCCGCCCAGCGCGGCGCCGTTACCGTGCGCGCGGGTCTGCACCGATACCACCGATTCGCCGGCGACCTCGGTCAGCAGCACGTCATCCGGGGTCAATGCCGCGAGCCTGCGCTTCTGTTCGATATCGGCGGCGGCGTCCACGCGGGAATAGGACGGGCTGCCGTACCGCTTCTCCAGTTCGGTATATCGGGCCGAGGGGCTCTGCCCGGTGACCGCGGTGATCTCCGCGGCCAGCAACGCCAGCAGGATACCGTCCTTATCGGTGGTCCAGACCGCACCGTCGTTACGCAGGAACGAGGCGCCGGCACTCTCCTCACCGCCGAAAGCCAAAGAGCCACTGAACAATCCGGGTACGAACCATTTGAACCCGATCGGGACCTCATGGGTCTGCCGGCCCAGGACACCGACCACCCGGTCGATCATCGACGAGGTGACGGCGGTGGTACCGATCTTGGTGAGCGCGTCCCAGCCCAACCGATTGGCGATCAGATATTCGATCGCCACGGCCAGGAAGTGGTTGGGGTTCATCAGCCCCGCGTCCGGGGTGACGATGCCGTGCCGGTCGGCGTCGGCGTCGTTCGCGGTGGAGATGTCGTAGTCGTCGCGAATCGAGACCAGCGAGGCCATCGCATAGCGGGAGGCCGGATCCATCCGGATCTCGCCGTCGCTGTCGAGGGTCATGAACCGCCAGGTGGGGTCGACGAAGGGGTTGACCACCTCGAGCTCGAGGTCGTAGCGCTGGCCGATCTCCTCCCAGTAGTCGACGCTGGCGCCGCCCATCGGGTCCGCGCCCAATCGGATCCCGGCTCCGCGAATCGCGTTCAGGTTCAGCACATTCGGCAGATCGGCGATGTACTGGTCCAAGTAGTCGTAATACTGCACCCCGTGCGCCAGCGCATGCCGGAGCGTGGTCCGTTTGACGCCCGCCAGTCCACCGCGCAGCAGTTCGTTGGCGCGCGCGGAGATGGCGTCGGTGGCGACGGTATCGGCCGGACCTCCGTGCGGCGGATTGTATTTGAAACCACCGTCCCGCGGCGGGTTGTGCGAGGGCGTCACGACGATGCCGTCGGCCTGATGCCGGGGATTTCCGCGATTGTGGCGCAGGATGGCATGGCTCAGCGCGGGCGTGGGGGTATAGCGCTCGCGGCTGTCGATCACAGCGGTCACACCGTTGGCGGCCAGCACTTCGAGTGCCGTGGTCCACGCCGGCTCCGACAACGCATGGGTATCGCGAGCCAGATATACCGGACCGGTAACGCCGCGGGTGGCACGGTACTCCACGATCGCCTGGGTGATGGCGAGGATA
>JAFMQT010000584.1 GCA_017354515.1 Nocardia sp.
CTCGACTCACTCGGCTACACCGTGCACCATCACGTCGGCGGCGTGTACGGGCCGGACGGTCCGAATGCCGACGTGCGGGGCAACCACATGGTCCTGACGGTGGACCTGCCGCAGGATGGCGGGCTCTGGTATGTCGACGCCGGCCTCGGTGACGCGCTGTACGAGCCGCTGCCGCTGGCCGAGGGCCGATACCGGCAGGCCCCGTTCGACCTGATGCTGGAGTCCACCGCGGCCGGATGGCATCTGGTCCACGATCCTCGCGGCGGCTTCGCGGGAATGAATTGGACTGTGGCCGAGGCGGATTCGAGTCTGTTCGAGGCGAAGCATCGTTGGCTGTCGACGTCACCGGAGTCCGGATTCGTCCAGGTCGCGATGGCCGAGCGGCGCGATGCCACCGGGGTGGATGTGATCCGTGGCCTGGTGCTGAGCCGGATCGGCGAGGGGGCTCGCACCGACGAGCCGGTCACCGACCGGAAGGCGTGGTTCGATCTGCTCGCCGACGCGTTCGATCTCCGATTGCGGTCGCTGGCACCGGAGCTGCGGGACCGGCTGTGGACGACCGTGGTTGCGGCGCACCGGCGCTGGGAACAGGAGCGGGCCGCAGCGACGTGATACGAGGGGCGGTTGCCCCGGTGACAGTGCCGCGGCGTTGCGATTGTTTGCCCGGCGATCTCCAGGCGGGCGGCACGGCACCGGGCTACCCTGGTCGGCGTGTGGTTCGCAGCTCTTGCAGTGATTGCCCGGTAAGGAAATGGAATCGACCAACTGGCGGCGCCGTCTGCTGACCGCCGCACCGATCGCGGGGGTGGCCGCGCTCGCCGCATACGACCTGGCGCAGAAGCCGCACGCCCTGCTCCGCAACTTCCCGGTCGTAGGGCATATGCGCTACATCCTCGAGGAGATCGGTCCCGAACTTCGTCAGTACATTGTCACCAGCAATGACGAGGAGCGGCCCTTCAGCCGCAATCAGCGTCGCTGGATCTACGCGTCCTCGAAGCTGCAGAACAATTACTACGGTTTCGGCACCGACAACAATATGGAGTACAACCAGGGCTACCCGATCATCAAGCATCGGGCATTCGTGCGTGCCGATCCCACGCACACCGACCATCCCGCATACGAGGACGGCATCGTTCCGGCGGCCAAGGTCCTCGGCGGGCCGCGCGGGCGAGCCAGGGCGTTCCGCCCGAAGTCGATCGTGAATGTGTCGGCGATGAGTTTCGGTTCGCTGTCCGGACGGGCCGTCGAGGCCATCAACCGGGGCGCGGCCTCGGTCGGTGCGCTGCACAACACGGGTGAGGGCGGTATGTCGCCGTACCACCGCAACGGTGCCGATCTCATTCTGCAGATCGGCACCGCGTACTTCGGCTGCCGTGACGACGCCGGCCGGTTCGACCTCGCCAAGTTGAAGGATGTCGTGGCGTCCGGACCGGTCAGCGCCATCGAGATCAAACTCAGCCAGGGCGCCAAACCCGGCCTGGGTGGCATGCTGCCGGGGGCGAAGGTCAGTGCCGAGATCGCGCAGACGCGCGGAATTCCGGAGGGCGCCGACTGTGCCAGCCCGTCCCGGCACACCGAATTCCGTGATGTCGACAGCATGCTCGACTGGGTCGAGTTGATCGCCGCCGAAACCGGTTTGCCTGTCGGAATCAAGTCCGCGGTCGGCAATCTCGACTTCTGGGATGATCTGGTCGCGCAGATGGGTCGCCGGGACCGCGGTGTCGACTTCATCACCGTCGACGGTGGTGAGGGTGGTACCGGCGCCGCGCCGCTGATCTTCAGCGAATCGGTCGCCTACCCGTTCCGCATCGGGTTCACCGAGGTGTACAAGCGTTTCGCCGCGGCCGAATTGACCGATCAGCTGACCTTCATCGGCTCCGGCAAGCTCGGCCTGCCCGGCAACGCCGTGGTGGCCTTCGCCCTGGGCGCCGATATGGTCAACGTCGGCCGCGAGATCATGCTCTCGATCGGCTGCATCCAGGCGCAGAAATGCCACACCGATTCCTGCCCGACCGGAATCACCACCCAAAACCCTTGGCTGACAAGGGGGCTCGATCCCGGTCTGAAATCCGAGCGGGCCGCGAACTATCTGCGGACGCTGCACCGTGATCTGCTGAAGGTGTCCGAGGCCTGCGGTGTCGTGCACCCCACCCTGATCACGACCGATGACCTGGACCTGCTTGACGGACTCTCCTCCCGCACCCCGCTGCGCGACGTCTACGACTACGAGCCGGGGTGGGGAGTGCCGTCCGAGGCGGCGATCTCCGAGCTCAGGACCAATGGCCAGCGTTCGAGCGAGGGGTGAGAGCTCAGGACCGGACTCTGGTTCGGCGCCGGATGCTGTTGCCGGGGAATCTGTTTCGCAGTGCCAAGGATAGGTAGACGAGCGCTACCAGTACGGGGACTTCGATGAGTGGTCCGACGACACCGGCGAGGGCCTGCCCGGATCCCGCACCGTAGGTGGCGATCGCGACCGCGATGGCGAGTTCGAAATTGTTGCCCGCGGCGGTGAACGCGAGCGTGGTGGTGCGTTCGTACCCGAGCCCGGCCGCGCGGCCGTAGAGGTATCCGCCGCCCCACATGATCGCGAAGTACGCCAGCAGCGGCACCGCGATCCGAACGACATCCCATGGGTGGGAGGTGATCTGGCGACCCTGCAGGGCGAACAGGATGACGATCGTGAACAGTAGC
>JAFMQT010000233.1 GCA_017354515.1 Nocardia sp.
GCGACGGTACCGCCGGCGCGTTTTTGATCCCGCTCCTGGTGTGCGCGATGGTGCTGGCCGAATGGCGTTTCGGTGCGATGTCACTGCTGCGAATATTCATCGCGGGGCATATCGGGGCCACCCTGCTGGTCGCGGGGGGCCTGTGGATCGCTGTGAGCGCGCAATGGATGCCCAAAAGTATTTCGGTGGCTGAGGATGTCGGCATCAGTTACGGGGCCATGGCCATCATCGGCGCCCTGATCGTGGTGCTGCCGAGTCGGTGGCGGCCCACCTGGGCGATTTCATTGATCGCGGTCGCGGTGGCCGGTGTGATCATGGGACATACCTTCACCAATGTCGGGCATCTGGTCGCACTGTGCATCGGACTGCTGACCGGACTGCTGGTTCTGCGGACCGGGCATCCGCGACCTCATCGGATGAACTGGGTCGAGAAGGCGCTCCTGGTGGTCGCCGCCGCCCTCGGTTACATCCTGCTGGTGGGCTGATCGCGCGGGTGCGGCCTATCGCCCCGCACCACAAGGGTTCTCGCCGAGGGCCTAGACTCGGCCCGGTGCGCCTAGTGATTGCTCGCTGTCAGGTCGATTACGTAGGTCGGCTCACCGCACACCTTCCGATGGCTCGCCGCCTGCTGATGATGAAGGCGGACGGTTCGGTACTCGTCCATTCCGACGGCGGCTCCTATAAGCCGCTGAACTGGATGAGCCCGCCGTGCTGGATGGAGGAACGGGAACCCGGCTCCGATTCGCGGCTCGAGGACAACCGGTTATGGGTGGTGACCAATAAGGCCGGTGAGGAACTTCGCATCACCGTCGCGGATATCGAACACGATTCCGACCATGAACTCGGCGTCGATCCGGGACTTGTGAAAGACGGTGTGGAAGCGCATCTACAGGAATTGCTGGCCGAACATATCGTGACGCTCGGCGACGGTTATACGTTGATCCGGCGCGAATATATGACTGCCATCGGCCCGGTGGACATTCTGTGCCGGGATGCGGACGGTGCGACCGTGGCCGTGGAGATCAAGCGTCGCGGTGAGATCGACGGCGTCGAACAGCTCACCCGGTATCTCGAATTGCTCAACCGGGATCCGCTGTTGGCCCCGGTGCGCGGCGTCTTCGCCGCGCAGCAGATCAAGCCGCAGGCGCGAACACTGGCGACCGACCGTGGAATTCGCTGCGTCACACTCGATTACGACGCTCTGCGTGGTACCGACAGCACCGAATTCCGGTTGTTCTGAGGCGCTGTGCCACGCCGGAAACCACGCCCCAAGTCCTCGGCCCGCGATCGCCGGGAGCCCAGGCCGATCGGCGACGTCTTCGGGCGCACCGAACCCGGTCCCGGTGGTGGCGAAGACTATGTGGTGCGGACGATTCCGGGGTCGAGGGCGGTGAAGGTCTACCGTTGCCCGGGGTGCGATCACGAGATCGTGCCCGGCACCGCGCATATCGTTGCTTGGCGGGCCGGCGGTGGTGAGGACGACCGGCGGCACTGGCATACCGGATGCTGGCGCGGACGCCATACCCGCACCATTACCCGGCGCTGGTCCTGAGACTGACCCGTTCGAGCGCCGATACCGACGAAAGCCGCCCCCGCGAAAGCGGGAGCGGCCTCGTAATGGAGGTGTAGTCGCCCGAAGGGTCGGCGCGCGCGAAGCCCTGTCTAGCTGGAGACTTCGGCGTTCTGGCGCTCGGCGGCTGCGGATTCCTCATTCTCCGGCTTGACCTCGGGGATGGCCTTCTGCCGGTTGTTCTGGTTGTTTTGACCGTTCTGCTGCTTGCCCGACAGGGAACGCTGTTCGGGCGCACCGCCGTCGAGTAGTTCGCTCTCGCGGTTGACGGCGGCCAGCATGGCCGGGACCGAGTCGAGCTGACCGCGAATTCCGAGCAACTGAGCCAGTACCCGGCCGCGCAGGACGCGCATTTCCTCGGCGAGTTCCTTGGCGTGGGCGATCTTGCGATCCGCGTTCTGGTTGGCGGTGGTGACCAGACGGTTGGATTCGTCGGTCGCTTCCTTGATGCGCTGCGCGGCATCGGCGCGGCTGGAGGCCTCGAGTTCCTCCATGGCCTTGGTGAGTTTGGTGCGCTTGTCGGCCATCGTGGCCTCGAAATCCTGCTGGGCGGCCTTGCGCTTGGCTTCGGCCTCCTTGGTGATGCGTGTAGCGTCGGCCTGAGCGGCTTCGACGATCTTGGCCGATTCGGCGCGTGCGTTGGTCAGCGTCTGCTCGAATTCGACCTCGAGCGCTTCGCGCTTCTCCTTGGTCTCCGCCAGCAGCGACTCGTACTTGCCGCGCATCTCGGTGGCCTGCTGCTCGGCGATGGAGATCATCTCCGCGGCCTCGGCCTGTGCCTGCGCGCGGACCTCGGAGGCCTCGTCGGATGCCAGGCGCAGCATCCGGGAAATGCGGTCGCTCATTCCCTCCGCGGTGGTGGGCGGAACGGAGAGGCGGTCGACTTCCTTGCGAAGCTCATCGATCTCGTCGCGGGCGTCCTCGAGCTGGGCAGCCAGATTGCGGGCCTGGGCTGCCGCGGCATCGCGATCGGTGGCGGTGACCCTCAGTTCGGCATCGAAACGGTCGAAGTAATTGCGTACTTCATCGCGGTCGTAGCCCTTGCGGACTACGGTAAAAGGCAACGCGACGAAGCGATTGCGATCGGACTCAGTGGACGACATGCCCCTCAAACTACAGCCTGTCGGCCCACCGTGGTGAGCCGACTGCAAATGTCGTTATGAAGTGTTTCCGGCGCCGTATTCCCTTACTAGTGGGTAGGATCCGATGCCGGTTCGACGAGTTCAATGAGCACACCACCGGCATCCTTCGGGTGCAGGAAATTGATCCGGGAATCGGCCGTTCCCGCCCGCGGGGCCTCATACAGCAGCCGCACATTGCGGCTCCGGAGGAAATCGGTCACCGCGTCGATATCGGTGACCCGGTAGGCCAGCTGCTGCAGGCCCGGGCCGCTGCGGTCGATGAACTTGGCGATCGTGGACTGCTCGTTCAGTGGGGCCAGCAGCTGCAGTTCGGTGGCATCGTCACCCGAGCCGGGCAGTGACAGCATGGCCTCATGCACGCCCTGGGCGTCATTGACCTCGCGGTGGGTCTCGACCATGCCAAGATGGTCGGAATACCAGGCCACGGCGGCATCGAGATCGGGAACCGCGATGCCGACATGGTCGACGGCGATTACATAGTCGGCGGGGATGAACGCGGACGCTTCGGTAGTGCTCACCCCTCGACGGTAGCGCACCTGTCTGGTTCGGCCCCGGTACCACGGGCTACCGTTGAGTACGTGTGCGGCCGGATTCGGCCGCTCGGCGAATTCGAGAAGTGAGGTTCATCGTGGCAACCACCTCTGTCATCGTCTCCGGCGCCCGCACCCCGGTCGGCAGGCTGCTCGGTGGACTGTCCGGGTTCAGCGGTTCGGATCTGGGTGGTCTCGCGATCAAGGCGGCGCTGGACAAGGGCGGTGTCGCGCCCGATCAGGTCGAGTACGTGATCATGGGGCAGGTGCTGACCGCCGGCGCGGGGCAGATCCCGGCCCGGCAAGCGGCCGTCGCCGGTGGCATTCCGATGGATGTGCCGGCGGTGACGCTGAACAAGGTCTGCCTGTCCGGTATCAACGCGATCGCGCTGGCCGATCAGCTGATCCGGGCCGGCGAGTACGAGATTGTGGTGGCCGGCGGCCAGGAGTCGATGAGCCGGGCCCCACATATGCTCGAAAAGAGCCGGGCCGGTTTCAAATACGGCGATGTGACCCTGCGCGACCACATGGCCTATGACGGGCTGCACGACATCTTCACCGACCAGGCGATGGGTGCGCTGACCGAATCCCGCAACGCCGGCGACGGAATCGGGCGCGAGGAGCAGGACGCGTTCGCCGCGGCCTCCCATCAGAAGTCCGCTGCCGCTTGGAAGAACGGGGTTTTCGCCGACGAGGTGGCGCCGGTATCGGTGCCGCAGCGCAAGGGCGATCCGATCGTGGTGGGCGAGGACGAGGGGATTCGCGCCGACACCACCGTCGAATCCCTGGGCAAACTGCGTCCCGCCTTCGCCAAGGACGGCACAATCACCGCGGGGACGGCATCGCAGATCTCCGACGGCGCGGCCGCGATGGTGGTGATGAGCAAGCAGAAGGCGCAGGAGCTGGGCCTGAGCTGGATCGCCGAGATCGGTGCCGCCGGGGCGGTGGCCGGACCCGATTCCACCCTGCAGGAACAGCCCGCCAACGCGATCGCCAAAGCCTGTGGCCGAGAAGGAGTTTCGCCTGCCGACCTGGATCTGGTGGAGATCAACGAGGCGTTCGCGGCGGTCGGCATCGCATCGGCGCGCAAGCTGGGCATCGACCAGGAGAAGGTGAACGTCAACGGTGGTGCGATCGCGATCGGCCATCCGCTCGGCATGTCGGGCGCCCGGATCGTGCTGCATTTGGCGCTGGAGTTGAAGCGGCGCGGCGGCGGTATCGGCGCGGCGGCGCTGTGCGGTGGCGGCGGCCAGGGTGACGCGCTGATCGTGAAGGTGTAGCGCGGCTCTGGAAGCGCCGCGAGTTCCCGGAGGTGGGAAGTTGCGAAATCTCCTGTCGCCGGGCGGCCTCTAGGTTCGGTGCGGCACGGCGTCGGGCGTGCGGGGGGCGATCCCGCGCGGCCGACACGACACGACAGAGAGAACAGGTCCGATTTGCTCAACACTCGAAAGTTCATCGCCGTCTGTACCGCCGCGCTCGGGATCGCCGCGGGGGCGACAGCGCTGCTGCCGGCCACGGCTGCGGCCGCGGCGCCGTACGGCGGCCAATGCGGCGCGGGCTTCAATGTCGTCGACAAACACGAACTGAGGGCAGGCACGATCTTCCTGACCTACAACGGCAGGACCAACTGCGTTGTCACCGTGCGCGATCACGCGGGCGCGGCGATCCCGATGGGTGCGGCGGTGCGGCAAACGAAGGACCACTCGGCGGTGGTCATCAACGACGGGCACAAGTTCACCGACTTCGCCTTCGCGAAGGTCGAGGCGCAGGGCAGGTGCATCGACTGGGGTGGCTTCATCGACAACGACCTCTGGCAGCAGTTCAACGTGCACTGCGGACGTTGACGGCCCTAGCTACAGCGTCTTCCTGAGAGAATGGGCACACCCACTACGTGGTGTCGTAGTCATTGGGCACAATGAGGAGTCATGGGCGAGATCTTCGACGTGAGCACCTTGGCCAAGCGGGTGCGACTGTTCGGCATCCTCGAGGTCGGCGGGTGGGTGCTGCTGTTCATCGGGATGTATTTCAAGCACGGGGTGACACCGCCGGTCGAATGGCCACTGATGGTCTTCGGCATGGTGCACGGGATCATCTTCCTGGCGTACGCGTTCAGCCTGCTGAGGGCATGGCGGGAGTTCGAGTGGCCGGGGCGCACGATTCTGTTCGGGCTCGGGTCGTCGGTGGTCCCGTTCACCTCGGTGTGGTTCGAGCGGTGGGCGATTCGCAGCGGGCAATTGGGCGAACTGAGTACGTCCCCGGTCCCGGCCTCGACGACGTCGTGACAAACTGGATGGCGTGACTCGACCTGCTGCACGTCGTCCTTCGCCCGCTGCCGCTGCCGCCATGTCCGGAGCGGTGGATCTGTCCGCTCTCAAACAGCCGGCCGCCACGGACGTTCCGGGCGATCATGCCGTCACCGAGGCCGATTTCGAGGCCAAGGTGCTGCGGCGATCGCTCGAGATTCCGGTGGTCGTGGTGCTGTATTCCCAGCGCAGTCCGGGCAGTGTCGATCTTGTCAAGGTATTCGAGCGGTTGCTCGGTTCGGCCGCGGGCCAGTGGGAGCTGGCCACGGTCGAGGCCGAGGCGAATATGCGGATCGCGCAGGCCTTCGGGGTGCAGGGCATTCCGACCGTGATCGCCGTGGCCGCCGGTCAGCCGCTCGCCGATTTCCAGGGCAGCCAGCCCGAAGAGCAGATCCAGAAGTGGTTGGCCGCGGTGGTCGACGCCGTCAAGGGCAAACTGCGGGGCGGCGGTGAGGGCGACGAGGAGGCTCCCGCTCCGGAGGATCCGCGCTTCGTCGCTGCCGAACAAGCCCTCGAGGCCGGTGACCTCGACGGCGCCGTGGCCGCCTACGAGGCGATCCTGGCCCAGGAACCCGCGAACGACGAGGCCAAGGCCGCGCTGCGGCAGGTGCGCTTCTTCGCTCGCGCCCGCGAACTTCCCGCCGACGCCATCGCGGTGGCCGACGCCGATCCGGGCGATATCGACGCCGCGTTCGCCGCCGCCGACGCCGAACTGTTCAATCAGGCGCCCGAGGCGGCCTTCGACCGCTTGATCGGGCTGATCAAGCGCACCGCGGGCGACGATCGCAATCGGGTCCGCGCGCGGCTGGTCGAACTGTTCGAGCTGTACGACACAGCCGATCCGGTGGTCGTCGCCGCGCGCCGGAAATTGGCGACCGCACTGTACTGAGGACCCGCGCTACCGGGTGCCGGTGCGGCGGATCACCGCTGCCCGGCGCCCGGTTCTTCGGGGGCGTGCGCGAGCCAGAGCGCGCCGTCGGGGGCCAGTGACAGTAACGCCGAGTGCGGGCGGCCGTGCCAGGGCTGGTCGGTGGTTTCGACACCGCCCAGATTGCCGATTCCGCCGCCACCGTAGGCCTCCGCGTCGGTGTTGAGGATTTCGCGCCAGCGGCCGGGCGCGGGCAGGCCGACGCGATAATCGTGCAGTTCCCGCCCGGAGAAGTTGAATACGCACGCCACCACCGATCCGTCGCTGCCGTAACGCAGGAAGGCCAGGACATTGTTGTCGTGGTCGTCGGCGGTGATCCAGGAGTATCCGCCAGGTGAGTCGTCCAGCGACCACAACGCGCGGTGTTCGCGATAGATGACGTTCAGGTCGGTGACCAGCCGCAGGATTCCCTCGTGCAGCGGATTGGCCAGTTCGTCCCAGTCCAGGCCGCGGTCGTGGTCCCATTCGCGGAACTGGCCGAATTCCTGACCCATGAAAAGCAATTGCTTACCGGGGTGCGACCAGGTGTAGGCCAGCAGCGTGCGGACGCCGCAGGCCTTGGTGAAGTCGTCGCCGGGCAGGCGGGTCCACAGCGTGCCCTTACCGTGCACGACCTCGTCGTGACTGATCGGCAGCAGATAGTTCTCGCTCCAGGCGTACACCGCCGAGAAGGTGAGCTCGTTATGGTGCCAGCTGCGATGGACCTGATCGTGGC
>JAFMQT010000234.1 GCA_017354515.1 Nocardia sp.
GGCCATGGATGCCGTATTCGTCCCGAATATGCGATACAAACGCGAAATCCCGTGTCCGACCGGGGATTCGCGGACATTTCACCGAGTAGGGGTTACGGTATCCGGTGCTGGGTATCACACCCACCGGGCCGCCCCTGCCCGCGCGGATACATAGGGGCCGCAATTCCGAGAGACGCCTGATCGGTTTCTGGTCTCTCGTCATGCTTGGCACAGCTTCACACGTTGAGGAGGCAGTACCATGAGCAGTATCCCGTCAGGTTCGGATTCTTCTGACCCCTCCGGGTCCAGTTACCCGGCCCCGTCAGGGTCCGGTTGTTCCGACTCCTACTCGGCCCCGCTGAACGGGATCAACCTGAAGGACACGACGCTCGACGCACTCGCGATGAGCTACTCGCAGTCACTGACCTACACACTGCACGAATCCGGCGCTCCGCTGCACATCGTGATGGTCGCACCGCCGTATTTCGAAGTGCCACCGGCCGGTTACGGCGGTGTCGAGGCCGTGGTGGCGCAGCTGGCGGATGCGCTGGTCGCCCGCGGGCACAAGGTCACGCTGCTCGGCGCGGGCCGACCCGGCACCACCGCGAAATTCATCCGGGTGTGGGACGACATCCTGGCCGACCGCCTCGGAGATCCGTTCCCCGAGGTGGTCAACGCACTCAAGGTGCGGCGCATCATCACCGAACTGGCGCGCGACGAGCGGATCGACGTGGTGCACGACCACACCTTCGCCGGACCGCTGAACGCCCCCATGTATTCCGCACTGGGCATCCCGACCGTGGTCACCGTGCACGGCCCGGTCGACGGCGAGGCCCGCGACTACTACGGCGCACTCGGCGATACCGCGCAACTGGTCGCGATCAGTGATCGGCAACGGTCGCTGGCCGCGCAGCTGAACTGGGTGGGCCGGGTCTACAACACGGTGCGCCCCGCCGAATGGCCCTTCCTGGAACGCAAACAGGATTTCGCGCTCTTCCTGGGCCGCTACGCCTCCTATAAGGGCCCTGATCTGGCCCTGAAGGCGGCGCACGAGGCCGGAATCCCGCTGGTGCTGGCGGCGAAGATGAACGAACCGCCGGAGAAGGCCTATTTCGAATCCGCGGTGCGGCCGCTACTGCGCGATACCGACTTCGTCTTCGGCGAGGCCGACCAGACCGCGAAGCGGCTGCTGCTGTCGCAGGCCCGCTGCCTGCTGTTCCCGATTCGATGGGAGGAACCGTTCGGCATCGTCATGATCGAGGCGATGGCCTGTGGCACCCCGGTGGTGGCACTGCGCGGCGGCGCGGTCGAAGAGGTGGTCGAACACGGTGTCACCGGCATCATCTGCGACGATCCTGCCGAACTACCGGCCGCCATCGCCGCGGTCTCCGATATCGACCCCGCGGCCTGCCGCCGGCGCGTGGTGGAACGTTTCTCGGCCGATCAGCTCGGCGCGGGATATGAGTCCGCTTACTACACCGCGATCACCAGGATGGCCGATATCCCGGCTCCGCTGTCACCGGAGGCGATCTCGATGATCCGTCCGCTGTCGGTGGTCGGAAACGGCTGAGCCGGCAGCACACTCCGATATACAGGCGATTTCCGCCCCGGATCGAATTGTCCGGGGCGGATCGTCATTCGGTCCGCAGGCCTGCGAGCGCGGAAACGACCAGATCCTCCACATCACCGACGGTGACGACATCGACGGCCCGGGCGTCGCCGCGAACGTCCACACCGAACTGTTTCTTGATGCTCAGCGCGAGTCCGATCAGCGTCAGGGAATCGAATCCGAGGCCGTCACGTAGCGCGTCGGACGAGACGGGGTCGACCCCCGGCTCGGGCGCCAGCCGCGCGACCAGCCGGCGCACCTGGGTGCGCACCTCATCGTCATTCACCGAAAAGCCCCACCATCGCCACTCGATCCGACCGGTTCGTCGGACAGCCTATTCTCCTGCGGCGCGGCGGATCTCACCGCCCGCCGCGCGGTTGCGAGTAGCGCGGGCGGCGGCGGCGTCGAACAGTTCCAGATGATCGAACAGCGGGTCCTCGTCATCGACGTCCAGCACCACCGCGCGACGGCGAAGCGCGCGGGCGGCGTTGCGATCCATACCGTGACGTCGATGCGAACGGAATTCCCCCGGCGCCTCAGCGCCGGGTTCGGCGACCTCACGCTCCTCGGCCTGGGGCCGGGGCTCGCGCTGACCGCCGGCCAGCCGGGCCGCACGCCTGCGGCGGATCTCCTCCTCATAGCGAACCTGACGCCGCAGATAGGCCAGGTAGGCGACCAGCGCGACCGCCGACAGCGCACATCCCCACCACAGCATCGGGTTCAGGACCACGCCGCCGGCGGCGAAAAGCAGCACGGCCAAGACCAATCCGAGTGCGGCCCGCTGCCGGAAGCGATATCGGGCGGCCCGCGCGATGGCGTCGGCCTCGGGGTCGTATCCACCGCGGCCGCGCCGGGACGGAGTGAAATCGCCCTCGTCGCCCTCGGCGAGATCGCCGGTCTCGCGGGAATCCTCGCGATCGCCGGGGAGTTCGTCCTCGTCGGCGGGCGCGGCGGTGGGCGCCGGTGGGATGCGGGCGACCATCGCGGCGGCCGGCCGATCCGATTCGGCCTCCTCGGGTTCATCCTCGGCTTCCGCATCGCGATCGGGTACCTCGCCGGAATCCCTTGCGGGCGAATCGGATCCGATGGTCTCCTGGTCGGTCTCGCGGTCCGCCGGCTCGGCGCCGGCGGGCGCCGCCAGGTCTTCGTCGACGACGGCTTCCTCTGCCTTGGTCGTCATCCGATCCTCCGCATCATCGCCGTGGAAATGCCTTCTCCGTCGGGGAGCCGGCGTCCAGTCCGGATCGGTGTCATGTCCGGTGGCCGGCCCCTTCTGCGCACGTCGTCTGGTCCCGCCGCGATGCAGAACCCGGGTTGCCAATGCGGCATCGGTGGTACGGCGGATCCGCGGATGCCGGTTCGCGAGCATCGGAAACAGCACGAAGACCCACAAAACGACCAGGGCGATCCACAAGATCGAATTCGGCATCGCGCGCACACCTCCGTCCCCGCCGCACCGTTGTCCCTTCGACGGTTCTAGCCATGTAGTTCTCGTCTCGGCACCGGACGTACCACCAACTTCCGTAGGTTAGCCGGGCGTCCCAGGAATAGCCCGAAGGCGCGCCGCCCACACCTGTCCCACGAGTCACAAGTCGGTCATGGTGTCCCGGCGAGTCACGGCAACGACGCACGGCCCGACCTGATCAAACGCTCGACGACGGTGCCGGAGACCTCCTCGGCGGTCATGGCCACCAGCAGATGATCCCGCCAGGCGCCGTCGACGTCCAGATAACGCCGCAACACCCCTTCTTCGCGGAAACCGACCTTGCGCAGCACGGCCTGACTGGCCAGGTTCTCCGGCCGCACAGTCGCCTCCACGCGATGCAATCCGACCGGGCCGAAACAGTGATCCAACCCCAGCGCGAGCGCGGCGGTCGCCACCCCCTGCCCGCCCCGGTCCTCGGCGACCCAGTATCCGATCCAGGCCGAGCGCAGCGCGCCGCGCACGATATTGCCGACCGTGATCTGACCGCTGAAGGTTCCGTCGACCTCGATCACCATCGGCACCATCGCCCCGCGGCGGGCCTCGGACTTCAGATTCGACCACAGCGAAGGCCAGGTCGAGGCGTGATTACGCGCCTCCCAGGTGCCGCGACCGGTCGGCTCCCAGGGCTCGAGATGGTCCTGGTTGGCCAGCCGCAACCGTGACCAGGCGCGGGCATCGCGCAACCGGACCGGCCGTAGCGTCACCCGGCCGGCCGGTACCCGGATCGGGCCGAGATGCGGGGGCCACCCGGGGTGCTGGGCGACCCGGACGAGATTCATGTCCACATTTCACCCGCGTTGTGCGAGAAAGGCGACCTGAACCTCGTCACCGGTGCGCACCTCGGTGACCTCCGGATCGATGACGATCAAGCTGTTGGCCTCGGCCAGGGTCGAGAGCAGATGGGACGAGCCGTTGGCCCCCAACGGCTGCACCAGATACTCACCGGTCTGTTCATCACGCATCAGTTGGGCTCGCATATAGCCGCGCCGGCCTTCCATCGAGGTGATCGGCATGATCGTGCGCGCCCGGACCATCCGGCGCATCGGATGCCGCCGGCCCAGGGCGATCCGAATCAGCGGCCGCACCATGATCTCGAAAACTACCAGGGCCCCAACGGGATTCGACGGTAGCAGGAAGGTCGGCACCTCATCGCGGCCCAATCGGCCGAAGCCCTGCACCGAGCCCGGGTGCATGGCCACCCGGTCGATCGTCAGCTCGCCCAGCCCGGCCAGCGATTCGCGAATCTGGTCGGAGGTCCAGCCGCCGACCGCACCCGCGATCACCACGACCTCCGAGCGCACCAGCTGTCCCTCGACCACATCGCGCAGGCGATTCGGATCGGCGCTGACGATGCCCACCCGATTCACATCGGCGCCGGCATCGCGTGCCGCCGCGGCGAGGGCGTAGGAATTGACGTCGTAGACCTGGCCCGGACCGGGAGTTCGGTCGACGTCGACCAGTTCGCCACCGATCGAGATCACCGACAGTCGCGGACGCGGGTGGACCAGCACCTTGTCCCGGCCGACCGCGGCCAGCAGACCCACCTGCGCGGCGCCGATGATGGTCCCGGCCCGCACCGCGATATCGCCGGGCTGCACATCGTCGCCGACCCGGCGGACATAGTCACCCGATCGCACCGGCTCGTAGATCTTGATGCGGGCGCGGCCGCCATCGGTGAAATCAAGTGGGAGTACGGCGTCGGCGAGGGTCGGCAGCGGTGCGCCGGTGTCGATCCGCACCGACTGCCGCGGCTGCAACCGGATCGGCTGCCGTGAACCGGCGGCGACCTCACCCACCACGGGCAGCGTGAGGTCGATCGGCTCGCCCTCCTCGTCCCGGATATCGGCGCCCGCGCCCTGCACATCGACACTGCGCACCGCATAACCGTCGATGGCGGCCTGATCGAATCCCGGTAGCGGATTCTCGGTGACTACATCCTCGGCGCACAACAGGCCCTGCGCCTCGGAAATCGCGACCCGGACCGGACGCGGCGCCACGGCCGCCGCGGTCACCTTGATCTGCTGGTCCTCAACCGAGCGCATGCCGCCCTTCTCTCCTCGCTCCCAGTGTCACCCGATCCCGCAGGGCCCGATCTCACACCGCCGCGGCTCCGCAATCTCCCTCACTGTGGTTCGGTCAGCTGCGGATTCCAGTCCGGACCGAGCCGGAGCTGTAACCACTCGCGTAAGGCGGGGCCGTATTCGTCTCGCTCCAAAGCGAAATCGACCGCAGCACGAAGATAACCGCCCGGGTTGCCCAGGTCGTGGCGCGACCCACGGTGAACCACCACATGAACCGGATGGCCTTCCTCGATCAACAGGGCAATCGCATCGGTGAGCTGCAGTTCCCCGCCCGCGCCGGGGGTGATCCGGCGCAGTGCGTCGAAAATCACCCGGTCGAGCAGATAGCGGCCGGCGGCGGCGAAGGTCGAGGGCGCGTCGGCGAGTGCCGGCTTCTCGACCATGCCGACCACCCGCATCACGTCCGGGTTCACCGCATCGGGAACCTTCCGGACATCGAAGACGCCGTAGGCGCTGACCTGCGATTCGGGTACGTCGATCGCGCACAGCACCGACCCCCCGCGCTTGCGGCGCACCCGGTTCATCACCTCCAGCACCCCCCAGGGCAGCACCAGATCATCGGGCAGCAGCACCGCGATGGCGTCCTCGTCGTCATCGAGGGCGGCCTCGGCCTGGGCCACCGCGTGACCCAGGCCGAGCGGTTCCTCCTGGACGACCGAGCTGACATCGAGCAGGCCCGGCGCCTTGCGCACCTTTTCCAGCAGGTGGAATTTGCCGCGCTCGGCCAGCGTCCCCTCCAGGACCAGATCCTCGACGAAATGCGCCACCACGCCGTCCTTACCGGGCGAGGTCACGATGATCAGCCGGTCGGCGCCCGATTCGGCGGCCTCTGTGGCCACCAATTCGATTCCGGGGGTGTCCACCACCGGGAGCAGCTCTTTCGGCACGGTTTTGGTCGCGGGCAGGAAGCGTGTCCCGAGTCCGGCAGCGGGTACCACCGCGGTGCGGAACCCGGACGACTGGGATGTCGCCTCCTGCCGCACGCCCGATCCGGCGTCAGCTGTCATAAGTGCACACCCTATCCATCCATTTGGTCGTGGGACCGGTACGGCACCGGGCCGCCGTTTCGAGCAGCCTAGGACGATTCCGGCGACCGTGCCGCTCCGGAGCGGCACGGTGGATCGGCTGCTTGTTCCCCGCTCGCGACCCTCGGAAACTCCGCCGCGAACAATCTCACCATCCGGTCGGCCTAGGGTGAACGGCGTGGAGATCGCCGGTCAGCCGGATAAGCAGCAGTGGCGGGCGCGGTTGCTGGCCGGGCGCGAACAACTGCCCGAGCGGGTGCGCGCGCAGGAGGCGCTCGCGCTCGCGGCATCGGTCGGCGCCGTGGTAGATACTGCTGTGCCGCTGGATGATTCGGCCCATCCCGACTCCGGCAGGCGGTGGGTCGGCGGGTATATCCCAACCGGCGGTGAACCCGGTTCGGTGGCGATGCTCGACGCGTTGCGCGCGGCCGGAGCCTCGGTTCTGGTCCCGGTGACCGGCCCACCGGGCCCGCTGGACTGGGTCGAGTACACCGGTGCCGACGCGCTGCGTCGCGCCCGCTTCGGCCTCCTCGAACCGGACGGCCCGCGACTGGGCCCCGCGGCGATCGGCTGGCCGCGGTCGATCCTGGTGCCCGCACTGGCCGTGGACCGGCGCGGGGTGCGATTGGGGCGGGGTGCGGGATATTACGACCGCAGCCTGCCAGCGGCCCGGCCGGACGCGAGGTTGGTCGCCGTCGTTCGCGATGAGGAGCTCGTCGATCGGCTGCCCGAACAGCCGCACGACCGGCGAATGGGCTGGGCGCTGCTCCCGCATCGCGGACTGGTTCGTCTGCACGGATGACGCGGGAATCGGTGTCGGATTACCACTGTTGGCACTGTCGGCGCTAGAGTGCTAAGAGACGGAAACCGTGGAGGTTCGCAGGTGCCTACTTACTCGTATCAGTGCACGCAGTGTGGTGACAAATTCGATATCGTGCAGTCGTTCTCGGACGATGCCCTCACCACCTGCGAAAAGTGTGACGGCAAGCTGCGCAAGCTGTTCAACTC
>JAFMQT010000585.1 GCA_017354515.1 Nocardia sp.
CGAGTGGCGTCCAGGAGCCGGCCGGTACGCATCGCCATCAGTGCGGCCCCGACATACAGCAGGCAGAAGCTCAGTGCGAACAGCAGCTCCGGGATCAGGGGCCCGTTGTGACCGGCGGCCCGGCAGTGGTGATTGATCAGCTGCACCGGAACCACGGCCGCCACCAGCAGCGCGATCGTCCGTACCGGAGGCCAGGCCAAGGCCGCCGCCAATCCGGCCAATCCGGGAATGGTCGAGATCCACGCATCGCTGTGCAGCAACCGGCCGTTCCACGCCAGCGGCCACAGCGCCGCCGCGGCCACGAATCCGGTGGCCGTGACCACGGCCGCGTACCGGGTCCAGCGCAGATCGCGGTGAAAGGCCGCCGCACCCATCGCCACCGGCGGGCCGAATACCGCGATGACCGCGACGATCGTCCACCAGGTGGCCACCACCCGGTTCTGCCGGATGATCGTGGGCGCCAGCAGCAGCAGGTATACCAGATACCCGGATGTCATGAAGCGGGCGAACAGGCGGGTCAGACGGTCCTCCGCTACCCCGACCTCAGCCACCCCGACCGCCGCTATCGGCGTCGGCGAGGTATCGGTAGCCACCCGTCCTCCAGCGCCCGCTTGAACAGTTCGGTCTTGGTACGGGAGGGGCGGCCCGCCTCGGAGTACTTCTGCCGGATGCGCGACAGATACACATTCACGGTGTCCTCGGTCAGACCGGTCAGCCGGGCAACCCGGGCCGCGGGTTCACCGGAGGCGTACAGGCTCAATACCTGTCGCTGCCGAGGACTGAGATTGACGGCCGGAAAATCCGGATCGGAATCGATCGCCACCGCCCAGTCGGCGGTCGGGACCGGGCGGCCGGCGGCGGCATCGCGGACTGCGGCGGCCACCACCTCGTCCCGCTCGGATTTGCGGACCACTCCGAGCACTCCGGTGCGGGCCGCGGCGCGCACCAGGAACGGTTCATCGCCGGAGGTGAAGATCAGGGTTTCGATTCCGGCCTCGCGCAACTGTTCGATATTGGCGGCCGGTGCGGAGCCGTCCGGCAGGCGCAGATCGAGAATCACGAGCGTGAGATCGGTGGTCAGGGCCAGTAGTTCGGGGACCGACGCGGCGGTCGCGGCGATGGTGATGGTGGGTTCGCCGGCCAGAATCTGGCGCAGGCCGGTGATGGTCACCTGATGGTCCTCGACCACGCCGATCCGATGCGGCACCGTATCGCGGCCGCGCACGTCCATACCTGTTGTCACCGTCGAATTGTCCGGTGGAATGTGCTGCGCCGGAAGTCGGTCGAACAACCGACGCGCAGATGAGACAGGCCGTTCAGCCGATGGGCAGCAGGCTCAGGACGGGTCCGAAACCCCAATCCAGCAGGTGGCGGGCATCGTTCTCGGCGGCGGCATCGTTGACCGGATCGCTGTGCAGGACCACACCGATGAGCGGCTGCCCGGCCCGCGAGGCCTCGAACAGGAGGCAGGTTCCGGCGGCGTCGGTGGAACCGGTTTTGATCCCCATGGTGCCCGGATAGTCGCGCAGCAGCAGATTGGTGGTGTTCCAGACGTGGTCGCGGTGGGCGGGGCCCGCGGGCTGGTGGAAGGTCTGCAGTCGCACGATGTCGCGGAACGCCGGAAGGGTCATGGCGTGCCGGCCGAGTTTCACCAGATCGGCGGGCGTGGAATAGGTGGAGGTTCCGGTCGGCGCCGGCAGGCCGCTGGGGTCGGTGAAGTGGGTGCCGGTCATCCCCAGTCGCTGCGCGGTGGCGTTCATCTTCGCCAGGAATCCGGCCTGTCCGGGACCGAACGCCTCGGCCAACGCGTAGGCGGCATCGCATCCGGAGGGAATCAGCATGGCGTACAGCAGCTGCCGCGCGGTGAGGACCTCACCGGGGACCAGGCCCGCGGTGCTGCCGTCGTATTTGCGGTCGTAGCCGACCACGGCCTGCGGGATGGTGACGGGCCGATCCAGATCGCCGGACTCCAGCACTACCAGGGCGGTCATCACCTTCACGATGCTGCCGATCGGCGCCCGGGTATCGGCCCGCCGCGACCACTTCACCGCCCCGGTGTTCGCATCGGCCAATTCGGCCTCGGGAGCGAGCACTCCGGCCGGCTCGTCGGCGGCGGCAGGAACGCGGCCGGGGCTGCCGGGTGCGGCGGGTGCCGCGCCTGCCGTCTGAGCGGATACGACAAACACTCCGGCGGCAACGGCCAGCATCACTCGGGCAAATGATCGCATCGCCACATTCTGCCGTCCCGGACATTCACGCGCGTAGTTTTCGAACGCCGAATTTGGGTAGTCTCAACGATTTTCTGTGCGGTTTTCCCGATTTTACTGGTGCCGGTCCGCCCGTGCGGAGCGGCGATGGCGCCGATCGCGAACTTTGCCCGAATACCCCGCGTCCGCATGGCATCCTCGGGTATCGGTCCCGTTCATTACGTCGGTAGGCTTTCGATCGGCCGGTGCCGGGTAGTAGCTGAGGGTGGGAGAGTTCGTGAAATATTTCAATACCGCCGGGCCGTGTGAGCCCGGGCTGCACTACATGCTGCCCGCAGTCGATCGCCTGTCCGAGGTGCGGCGGTCCATCGAGTACGGGCAGTGCTGTGTGGTGCGCGCACCGGGCGGGACCGGTAAGAGCACGGCCCTGGCCGAATTGGCCCGCGAACTCTACGCCGCGGGTGAGTATGTGGCACTGCA
>JAFMQT010000235.1 GCA_017354515.1 Nocardia sp.
AGGTGCGCGCCTGCACCGTATTCGCCTCGGCGCCCAGGCCCAGGGCGCGCAGCCGCGACCGCAACTCGCCCGCGGCCCGCGCGGTGTAGGTCACCGACAGGACCTGATCGGCCCGCACATGTCCAGCGGTCACCAGATGGGCGATGCGGTGGGTGATGGTGCGGGTCTTGCCGGTGCCCGCGCCGGCGATCACACAGACCGGGCCCCGGGGCGCCCGCACGGCCGCCAGCTGTTGCGGGTCGAGGCCGTCGAGCCGGAGCTCGGTGGTGGCTGGTCTCGAATCGGGCACGCGGTCCATCATGACACCCGCCCCCGACACGGCCCCGCCGCGGACGTCCGACCGGCGGGGCAGTGAGTCCGGCAGGACAGCGGGTCCGGCAACAGTGGGTTCGGCAACACCCGGCAACACCCGGGAACACAGCCGGGCGATGCGATGTTCATCCAGGCGTGACTGCGACTGATCTGACCATGTACTCCACCACCTGGTGCGGCTACTGCCGCCGGCTCGAGAAGCAGCTCGACGAGGCCGGCATCACCTACACCAAGGTCGATATCGAAAACGATCCCGAGGCCGCCGAGTTCGTCGGCAAGGTCAATGGCGGAAACCACGTGGTGCCGACCGTGAAGTTCACCGACGGCTCGACCGCCACCAATCCCAGCCTCGCGCAGGTCAAGCAGGCACTCGCCGCGATCGCCTGATCCCGATCGGGCCGCCGCTCAGCCTGCGGCGGCCCAGGATTCGACGATGGTGCGGGCGATGGAAATCGATCCGGGCAGCAGCAGTTTCTGCTCCTCGGCCTTGCCGACCGCACCCGACACCGAGCCCCACGCACCCGCGTCCAGGGCCTCGCGCACCTCGTCGCGGGTGAACCAGTGGGCTTCGGCGATCTCCCCGTCCGCATAGACCAGTGGTTGTGCGGGGTCGGCGACGGCGGAGAAGCCGAGCATCAGCGACCGCGGTAGCGGCCAGGGCTGGCTCCCGAGGTAGCGGATATCGCTGACATCCACCCCGACCTCCTCGCCGACCTCGCGCGCCACACACCGCTCCAGCGACTCACCGGCCTCGACGAAGCCGGCCAGCAGCGAGAACATCCGCTCGGGCCAGCTGCGCTGGCGCCCCAGCAGCGCCCGGTCGCCGCCGTCGTGGACCAGGCAGATGATCGCCGGGTCGATCCGGGGGAATTCCTCGTGCCCGGATTCGTTGATCCGCGACCATCCGGCATTGGCGGCGGTGGTCCGGCTGCCGTCCACGGCGCTGTAGCGCGCGCGGTCGTGCCAGTTCAGCAGGGCCAGGGCGGTGGAGAGCATGCCGAGGAACACGTCGTCGAGATGCAGGGCGCTGCCGACCACGCGCAGATCCATCAGCCGGCCGTCGAGTTCGTTGTCCCGGATCGCCCATACATGCGCGTCATCGACGACCCCGAGCAGCACCGCCTCCGGTGCGGGTTCGGGTGAATGCTCGCGGGCCGATTCCAGCAGCACCCGCTCACCGTCGATGCGGACCTGACCACGGCGGTTCATCCGCAACAATCTGGCCCGGGACCAGCCCTCGCGCAACGCATCCGGATCCGAGCGCAGGGTCTCGGCGCGATCGAGCGCCGAACGCGACAGCAGCGGAATGTCATTCAATTCGAAGGCCTGCACACCTCGAGCCTATCGGTCCCGGTTATTTGTGCACGCGGCGTACGTAGAGAAGTTTGTCCCCGGTTTCCAGGGCGTCGACCTCGGGTTCGTCGACCCGGATCAGCCCGCCCGCCCGCACCACGCCGAGCACGATGTCCTGCAGATGCCGAGGCGAGCCGCCCACCTCGTCGGATTCGACGTCACGTTCGGCGATGGCGAATCCGGCCTCCGGTGTCAGCAGGTCCTCGATCATGTCGACGACGGAGGGGGTGGTGGTGCCGATACCGAGCAACCGTCCCGCGGTCTCGGAGGACACCACGACCGAATCGGCCCCCGACTGCCGCAGCAGATGGGTGTTCTCGGCCTCCCGGATCGAGGCCACGATCTTCGCCTTCGGGCTCAGTTCGCGGGCGGTGAGCGTGACCAGCACCGCGGTGTCGTCCCGATTGGCCGCGACCACCACCGAGTCCGCGTGCTGAACCCCGGCCAGCCGCAACACATCCGATCGGGTGGCCGAACCGTGCACGGTCACCAGACCGGCGTTGGACGCGCCTTCCAGGACTCCGGCATCGGTGTCCACGACCACGATCTTGGCCGCTTGCACGCCATCACTGAGCATCGCGGCGACCGCGGTGCGGCCCTTGGTCCCGTATCCCACGACCACCGTGTGATTGCGCACCCTCTGCCTCCATCGCTGAATTTTGAACGCCTGCCGGGACCGTTCGGTGAGCACCTGCAGGGTGGTGCCGACCAAGACGATCAGGAACAGCACCCGCAGCGGGGTGATCACGATCGTGTTGATCAGCCGTGCCGCCTCGGTGACCGGGGTGATGTCGCCGTATCCGGTGGTGGACAGCGAAACCGTCGCATAGTAGGCGGCATCGAGCACGGACAGCTCGCCGCCGCGGTTGTCGTGATACCCGCCGCGGCCGGCGTAGACCACCGCCGTCGCCGCGACCAGCAGCGCGATCGCGACCAGCACCCGGCGCGCGAGCGAAACCCATGGGCTGGTCCGGATCTCGGGAATCCGGAGCATGCCGACCAAGGTGTAATCGGGCCGATCCGACAGTCGGCGCGCACCGTGTGAGCGTTCACCGAACACGGCATCCCCCGGATCTGTCATTCCGCACGCCTGTCACAGACCCGCAGCGTACCGACTCGACGCGGACTCGACGGACCTGGCACGCGATGGAAAACTTGTCCGCATGAATGATCTCGAGCGTGCCGCCCATCGCAGGGTCAGATTCAGCCGGGCCAGAATTATGAGCGCCGGACTGCTGGGCATCGGTGTCCTGCACTTCCTGGTTCCCGGGCCGTTCGACTCCATCATCCCCCCGATGCTTCCCGGTCGGCCGCGCACCTACACCTACGTCTCGGGCGTCGCCGAGATCGCGGTGGCGGGCACCCTGGCGGTGCCGCGCACCCGCCGGCTCGGTGGCCGGCTCGCGGCACTGCTGTTCGTCGCGGTCTACCCGGCCAATGTTCAGTACGCCGTCGATTCGGTGCGCGAACCGAAGACACCCGCATTGATCCGATGGGCCTCGATCCTGCGGCTGCCGCTGCAGCTTCCGATGATCACCCAGGCGCTCCGGGTCAGTCGCGAAGCGGGCTGAGCCACAGCCGGTTTCAGATCCGGCCGCCGGTTCGATCCTCGTCGCCTTCCGGCGGTTCGGGCGCGGCCCAGGCCGGGGCGGCATCGGCGATCAGTTCGGCTAGTTCTGCGGGGCCCGGCAGTTGCTCGGGCGCGACGGTGCGGCCGCTGCGGATGTAATGGAACGCCGCGCCGACCCGGTCCAGCACGGACTGCTCTGGTTCGCCGGTGCGGGCCGCCACCATGCGCGCCCACGCCACCCGGTAGACCGCCAGCTGCATCGCCACCGAGCGTTCCTCGGCGCGGGTCGGTTCGGCGCCGGTTTTCCAGTCCACGACCAGCCAGCGCCCACCCGGTTCGCTGAATACCGCGTCCATCCGGCCGCGGATCAGGGTGCCGCCGATACTGGTCTCGAATCCCACCTCGACATCGACGGGATTGCGATCGGCCCAGGGGGACGCCAGGAACGCCTCCTGCAAGCGCACCAGATCACCGTCGCCGGCGCCGGAGTCGGCGGCTCCGGGCAGATCGTCGAATTCGAGCAGGCCGACCGCCCCGAACCAGCGCTGCAACCAGGCGTGGAAGGCGGTGCCGCGGCGGGCCAGCGGACTCGGCGGATACGGCAGTGGGCGCCGCAGGCGGGCCGCGAGTTTGGCCGGATCGGCGCGCAGATCGACCAGGGCGGTGGCCGGCAACTGACCGGGCAGTTCCACTTCGCGGATTCCGGTGGCGGTCGCGAAATGTTCGGCCAGCAGGGCATCGACGTCGGCGGCCCAGCCCTCGGGGTCGGCGGGATCAATCGGCTCGGGCGGTGCGTCTTCCTCCTCGAACAGGTCCAACTGCCTTGCGGGGGCGGGTGATTCACCGGCCCGATGGGTCTGATTCGTCTCACTCAGCCGTTGCATGGCGGCACGGACCAGCCCGGCACCCCGCTCCACCTCCGGGCGATGGTCGCCGAGTGGATCGCGGGGCCACATCGCGCGGGATGGGTTGTCGGTGAACGGGTTAGCCGAACCGTCCGGCGGAGCATCGGCCCAGTGGTCGACGCGGATCGCGCCCGCATCGGTGCCGGTGGTGCTTTCGGCATGCTGTTTGCACTCCAACAGGAAATCCGACGGGCCCTTCGGCTTGGATCCGGTTTCGGCCCAGTGATGCCCCGAGATGAACAGTGCCCGTTCGGTTCTGGTGAGGGCGACATAGAACAGCCGGCGCTCCTCATCGATGCGGCGACGGCCCAGCGCCCGCTTATGCTGTTCGATAGCCTGTTCCAGGTCGGTGCGGTCATACAGATCGGTCAGGTCCAGCACCGGCACACCGTCGGCGGCGGGATCGTCTCCCTCTGATTCGCGCCGCCGGTCACCGCGCAGGGAGGTCGGCAGCTCGGCGAGTGCACCGAGCCAGGTTCCGGCCGCGTTGCCGGAGGGAAAGAGTCGATGCACCACGTGCGGGACGGCGACGACCTCCCATTCCAGCCCCTTGGCCGAGTGCACGGTGAGCACCTGCACCCGATCGTGGGCGACCTCGACTTCGCCTGGCTCCAAACCGTTCTCGACCTCCTCGGCGGCGGCGAGGAAGCTCAGCAGACCCGGCAGGGTGGCGCGGTGATCGGCGGCATAGCCGGCCACCACCTCGGCGAAGGCGTCCAGATGTTCGTGTCCGGCACCGGCTCCGGCGCCCGCGCGGCGGGTCCGCGCCTCCACCCCCACCCCGATGGTGCGCTCGACATCGGCGACCAGCTCGGGCAGGGATTGGCCGGCGCGTTCGCGCAGCGCCGCCAGTTCCCGCGCGAGGGCGACGATCCGTGCGTACCCGGATTCGGAATAGCGGTGCGCGGCACCGGGATCGGCGAGTGCGTCGACGATCCCCGCCTGTTCGGCGGGATCGGGAGCGACCGTCCGCAGCGCCTGCGACAGCGTCGCCGGATCGGTGATCGCCTCGGTGCGCCCGCGCGGCGCCACGATCGACAGTTCCCGGGCCCGGTCCGCGAGCGCGATCAGATCGGTCATCCCGAGCCGCCAGCGGGCCCCGGTGAGCACGCGCATCGCGGCGCTACCGGCCGTCGGATCCGCGATCAGATGCAGGGTGGCGACGATATCGGCGACCTCGGGGGTCGCCAGAAGGCCACCCAGACCAACGATTTCGACCGGTAATCCGCGCGCTCGCAGGGCCTCGGCAAGCGGGGCCGCATCGGCATTGCGGCGCACCAGCACCGCCGAGGTGGGTGGCCGCAGACCGGCGTCGGCGTGTTGTTCCCATTCGGCGGCGATCCGTTCGGCGATCCATTCCCGTTCCCCGGCAACGGTTTCGGTCAGCGCGAGGGCCACGGTTCCGGGGGTGGCGCCCGGTCGCGCGCGCAGCCGCTCGACGCGGACGCCGCTCGCGCGCAATGGTTCTGCCACCAGATTCGCCAGATCCAGCGCTTCGGGTGGATTGCGCCAGCTGGTCAGCAGCGGCAGTACCGGAGCCGGGGTGTCGCCTGCCGGGAAGTCGGTGGTGAAGCGGGGCAGATTGGCCGCCGAGGCGCCGCGCCAGCCGTAGATCGACTGCATCGGGTCACCCACCGCGGTTACGGCTGGACGCGCCTCGAAAGCGTGGTCCCCCAACGGCTGTGCGCCGACCACCGAGCGGTCGCCGAACAAGGCGGCCAGTAACACTCGCTGCGCGTGTCCGGTGTCCTGATATTCATCGAGCAAGACCAGTTTGAACCGCTCGCATTCGGCTGCCCCGACCTCCGGATGGGTTGCGGCCAGCCGCGCCGCCAGCGACATCTGCGATCCGAAGTCCACCGCGCCTCTGCGCTGCAGTTCCTCGGCGAGCCGGGCCACCAGCGGCAGCAGCGCGACCCGTTCCCGCTGCGTCCCGACGATATCGCGCAAGGTCTGATTCGGGCCGCCGCGCTGTTTGGGACCGGGCGGCAGCGTCTGCACCAGGCGTTCCAGTTCCAGATGCGCGGCCTCGAGCTGGGCGGGTTCGACCAGGTGCTCGGCAAGCTGACCCGCGAGCGCCAGCACCGATTCGGTGACCGATACCGGGGCGCGATCGGTGTCGAGATCACCGTCCCAGCCGGTGACGACCCGGTGCGCGAGCTGCCACAGCTGCGTCGGGGTGAGCAGCGTCGCCGAGGGTTCGACCGGCAACAGCAGACCGTGTTCGGTGAGCAGCCGACCGGCGTACGAGTGATAGGTGCTGATCTCCGGTTCCGATGCGACCAGACTCGCCCGCAGAGCACCGGTGCCGTCGATCTCGCGCAGCAGGTGCGAACCGGCCAGCCGGGCCAGGCGGGTGCGGATACGAGTCGTCAACTGCTGGGCGGCTTTTCGGGTGAAGGTCAGGCCCAAGACCTGTTCCGGGGACACCAGCCGGTTGGCCACCATCCACACCACGCGGGCGGCCATCGTCTCGGTTTTCCCGGCGCCGGCCCCGGCGACCACCAGGGCCGGTCCGGCGGGAGCGGCGATGACCGCGGCCTGTTCGTCGGTGGGCGGGGGCAGTCCGAGCGCCTCGGCCAACTGCCCGGGCGTGATCGTCATCGATCGGTCACCTGGCGACCCGAGTCCTGGGCCGGACAACTACCCCGCACTCGGCAGTGCCGGCAGCCCTCGTTCCGCACGGCCTCGAAACCGGGCCCGCGGGTGGCGGCGGCGGCCTCGTGGATGGTCTGGCGCCAGCGTTCGATGCCTTCGGAATCCAGTGCGGTCTGCAATCGTTCGGTGGCGCCCTCACGACCGGATTTGGCTACATACACCAGCCGCGCACCGCCGGGCTCGCCGGTCTCGGCGTCGGCGTTCAGTCCGCCCGCACCGGCGGCCACCTGATATGTCGCCAGCTGGGCGTGATCCTGTGCCGCCTGTTTGGTGATCGGATTCTTACCGGTCTTGACGTCGACGATCACGAAGCGGCCCAGTGCGTCTCGCTCCACCCGGTCCACGCGTCCGGTGATGCGGACCGGCACCTCG
>JAFMQT010000586.1 GCA_017354515.1 Nocardia sp.
GGTCGGCTCCCGGACAGGATCCCGAGTACCCGGTACGCCCGGGGGAGGGTTTCGCCGGTCGCGGCCGGCGGGCAGTGGAGCCGCAGTATGGCCGCCGCGCGGCGGAGCCGCGCTATGACCCGGGCGATGATTACGCCGACGACCTGGACGATCAGCACGCCGAGGGCGAATACCTCGACGAAGACTACGCATCGGACGGCTACCCCGACGACGAGTACGCCGACGACGAGTATTCGGACGAGGACTACGCTGAGCGGGACGACGCCGATCAGGACTACGATGCCCCGGAGGTGACGCCGGGGGCGGGGCCCTTCGATTTCGACGAGGTGGCCGAGGTCCTCGACCACATCTCCGAACAGCGCTTGGACCTGGGGTCGATCATCTTGCCGGTGCCCGACGGCGGGCAATTGCAGGTGGAGATGACCCCGGACGGCACACCGCAGGCGGTGCATATGGCGACCCCGCACGGACGGCTCACCGTGGCCGCCTACGCGGCGCCGAAATCGGCCGGTCAGTGGCGCACTGTGGCCGCCGATCTGGCGGAGTCGCTGCGCGCGGACGGTGCCCGGGTGTCGGTGCAGACCGGTCCGTGGGGCCGGGAACTGCACGCGATCACCGAGGGCGCGGATCTGCGCTTCATCGGCGTGGACGGGTACCGCTGGATGGCGCGGCTGGTCGCGGCCGGACCGTCGGGTTCGGCCGATGAGGGTAGTGCGCTGGTCGAGGCGGCCCGTGCGCTGCTGGCCGATACGGTGGTGCGCCGCGGTGAGGAGCCGATGCCCGTGCGCGAACCGCTTCCGGTGGTGTTACCGCAGGAACTGGCCGATCAGTTGACGGCGGCCCATCAGCAGCAGGTGCGGGCGCAGCAGGAGGCGCAGGCGGCACAGGCGGCCGCCGCGGCCGAGGCCGCAGAGGCCGCGGCCACCGGCAGCTTCCCGGTGGTGACCGCCGAACAGCAGCAGGTTCCGCGCCGGGGCGCGGGTGGTTCGGCCATGCAGCAGCTCGGACGCAACTGAACCGACCGATATACCCCGGGCAGTCGCTACCGCCCGGGGTATATCGCGCTTCAGTGTGTGGACGAGAGCAAGCCGGTGAGGCCGCGCACGCCGAGGATGCCCGGATCGGTGCCCAATTCCGCGAGCGTGATCGAGTGCAGCCGGGCGTCCGGAATCAGGTCCGACCAGCGTTCGGCGACCGCGATCGGATGCACCGGATCGTCGGCGGCGGCCACGATCTCGACCGGGACCGCAAGTGCGGCAAGGAGTTCGGGCTCGGGCCAGGCGTACCCGGCGGCCTCGTCCAGGGCCGAGGGCAGATCCGGCCAGTGCCCCCGCCAGGACACCGTGAGGGCCTCACCCAACCAGGCCGGACTGCTGGCGCGCATGCGCTCGGTCACCCGGTCCAGCCCCTCGGCGCGCAATTGCGCCGCCGTCACCGAGGCGCTCAGCGTGGCCGGGCACGCGGTGGTGTCCGAGCCGGTCCAGGCCGGCAGTGCGGCGATGACGCCGAAGGCCGACTCCGGCCGGGCGGCCGCCCATTCCACCGCGATCGCGGCGCCCAACGAGATTCCGGCGGCCAGCACCGGCCCGGATCGTGCGGCGGTGTCGAGCGCGTCGCGACAACTGGCGACCACCGCGCGGGTATCGGGTTGTACGGGGATGAGCGGGATATCGGCGGCGGCGCAGGCCGGTTCGAAGGCGCGGCGGGCGAAATGCGCGTCGGATCCGGTCCCGGGGAGGGCGACGACGACGGCCGGACGGGAGCCGGCGTGGTGGCGTGGACGAGACACTCGCCGCACCTTACGCGGCCGCGCGGACCCGTCGCCGATCCGTCATGGCGGTGATCACACAAATTCGTAGGGTTCACCCCGGGCTGAGTGGGAACTCGGGGGACGGTGCTGTCCGCGATGGCAGACCGGGCCCCGCCGACGGGGTCGCCGGAATGCTTCTACAGTTGCGGTATACGGCTCCACCGGCCGATCGTGTGGGAATCCGACGACGTGTGACCCACGCCGTCTGTAGTGCAGGAAGTGTTGCGAGATGGCTTTCACAGGCGGTAACAAGACGGGATCGCCCACCGCGGGTAAGGCGGGTCCCGAGAGCTCGAGCAAATCGGGTCCCGACAGCGGGTATTTCCGTCGTCTGGGGCGGCGCCTGACGGCCGATCTGGACGTCTTGGACGCCGAGGAACTGGCCGAGACCTCCGAGGCTTCGGGAGCGTCTCGTGCCGCGGAGTGTCATCGCGGCGAGGAGGTCACCATCCTCGGGCGGCTGCGCAGCGTCGAGGCCTGCCCGAAGGCGGCCAACGCGACGGTGGAGGCGGAATTCTTCGATGGCACGGACGCGGTCACGCTCGTCTGGATCGGCCGCCGCAGGATTCCCGGAATCGAAACGGGACGACGTATCCTGGTACGTGGCCGCATCGGCGATCGCGATGGGACCAAGGTGATCTACAACCCCTACTACGAACTTCGCGAGAATTCCTGACGTATGCCCAGACCCCATCACGACGCGGGCCCCGATCCGGCCGCCGGCGCCGGTTCATCCGCGAACCCGCTGGGCGGGCGCGCACCCCGCGGACTCGGGGGGCCGGGCTTACCCACCTTTGACCTCGATGATCCGGTCACCGAGCCGCTCGCGCTCCCGGGCCGCCGGCGGCCCGAGCC
>JAFMQT010000236.1 GCA_017354515.1 Nocardia sp.
CGGCCGATGAGCGGCACGAGTTGTTCCGGCGTGCGGGTGTCGAGTTGATGTTCGCGCACATCAAGCGGACGCTGCACGAATTCGGCACCGACTTCGACGTCTATTTCAACGAGAGTTCGCTCTTCGCCTCGGGCGCGGTGGAAAAGGCGCTCGATCAGCTCAGGGCTTCCGGCAATCTCTACGAGAAGGACGGCGCCTGGTGGATCGCGAGTACCGAATACGGTGACGACAAGGATCGCGTCGTCATCAAGAGTGACGGCAAATCCGCGTATATCGGCGGGGATATCGCCTATTTCCAGAATAAGCGCGCTCGCGGCTTCGACCTGTGCATCTACATGCTCGGCGCCGACCACCACGGCTATATCGGCCGGTTGAAGGCGGCCGCGGCGGCCTTCGGCGACGACCCCGACACCGTCGAGGTGATGATCGGCCAGATGGTGAATCTGGTGCGCGACGGGGTCTCGGTGCGGATGAGCAAGCGCGCCGGAACCGTGGTCACCCTCGATGATCTGGTCGAGGCGATCGGCGTGGACGCCGCGCGGTATTCGCTGGTGCGCAGTTCGGTGAATTCGAGTCTGGATATCGACCTCGAACTGTGGGCCAAACAGGGCAATGAGAATCCGGTCTACTACGTGCAGTACGCGCACGCGCGCACCTGCGCGGTCGCCCGCAATGCCGCGGACTTCGAATTCACCGGTGTCGCACCGGATTCGGCGCTGCTGACCGCCGACGAGGAGGGTGAGCTGATCCGCACTCTCGGTGAGTTCCCGGCCGTGGTCGCCGGTGCGGCCACGCTGCGCGAACCGCATCGGGTGGCCCGCTATCTGGAGGAGTTGGCCGGTGCCTACCACCGCTTCCAGACCAATAAGACCCTGCGGATTCTGCCGCTGAACGACGATCCGGTCGCTCCGGTCAACGCTGCCCGTCTGCGACTGGTCGATGCCACCCGTCAGGTGCTCTCCAACGGCCTGGCCCTACTGGGTGTATCCGCCCCGGAGCGCATGTGAATTCCATCGATTTCCGCGAAATCCGCTGCCGCCCGGTCGATATCGATCTGGCTGGGGTGGTCCGATGCGGTGGGTCCATGAGGAAGGAATCAATGTGAGCGCGCATCCGGCGGGGCCCCGGCACGCCGACATTCCCCATGCCCCGAATCTGGCGGAGCGGCCGAGCACTGTCCACGCGATGATCGATCTGCCCGAACACGTCTGGCCGCGCAACGCGACGCGCGGTGAGGACGGTGTGGTGCGGGTGGCCGGGGTTTCGGTGCTCGACCTCGCGGCCGAGTTCGGCACCCCGCTGTTCGTGATCGACGAGGACGACTTCCGCTCGCGCTGCCGCGATATGGTCCGCGCCTTCGGGCCCGATGCGCGAATCCACTACGCGTCCAAGGCATTTCTGTGCGGCGAGATCGCCCGCTGGGTTCGTGACGAGGGCCTGCATCTGGACGTGTGTTCCGGTGGCGAATTGGCGGTGGCCTTGCGGGGCGGCTTCCCGGCACAGCGAATCGCCTTGCACGGCAACAATAAGTCGGTGGCCGAGCTCGATTACGCGGTGTCCGCGGGGGTGGGTCACATCGTGGTCGACTCGCTGATCGAGATCGAACGCCTGGAGCAGGTCGCGGCCGAGGCAGGCGTCGTTCAGGACGTGCTGGTCCGGGTCACTGTCGGAGTCGAAGCCCATACCCACGAGTACATCTCGACCGCCCACGAGGATCAGAAGTTCGGATTCTCGATCGCCGGCGGCGACGCCATGCAGGCCTTGGCCCGCGTCTTCGAGGCGCGAAACCTGCGCCTGGTGGGATTGCACAGCCACATTGGCTCCCAGATCTTCGATATCGACGGTTTCGAGATCTCCGCGCGGCGCATGCTGCGCCTGCTGCACGAGGCGATCGAGAAGTTCGGCGTCGAGCGCACCGAACAGATCTCCATCCTGGATCTCGGTGGCGGGCTGGGTATTTCGTATGTTCCCGCCGACGACGCCCCGCCGCTGGACGATTTCGCCGCCAAGGTCGGCGAGCTGGTGGCCGATGAGGCCGCGCGGATCGGCCTGCCTACCCCGACCATCGCCGTCGAACCCGGCCGCGCCATCGCCGGACCGGGCACCATCACCCTCTACGAGGTCGGCACCATCAAGGACGTCGCCCTCGATGCCGGTGCGCAGCGCCGGTACATCAGTGTGGACGGCGGGATGAGCGACAACATCCGGCCCGCGCTGTATCAGGCCGACTACGACTGCCGGTTGGTCTCGCGTTCGAGCGAGGGGGGTCCCGTGGTTGCGCGCGTGGTCGGAAAGCATTGTGAGAGCGGCGATATCGTCATCCGTGATACCTGGATGCCCGAGGATGTCGGCCCCGGCGATCTGGTCGCCGTCGCGGCCACCGGAGCCTACTGCTATTCGATGTCGAGCCGCTACAACCTGCTCACCCGCCCGGCCGTGGTCGCGGTGCGTGACGGGCAGGCACGGTTGCTGTTGCGCCGCGAGACGGTGGCGGATCTGATGAGCCTGGACGTGACGGAGGTGCACACATGACCGAGACCAACCACCCGGCACGCGGTTTCGGGGACCAGCATCCCATCGGTGTCGCGGTTCTCGGAATGGGCAATGTCGGCACCGAGGTGGTGCGGATTCTGCGGGAGAACTCCGGCGATCTGCGCGCCCGGGTCGGCGCGCCGATGGTGTTGCGCGGGGTGGCGGTCCGCCGTCTGAACGTGGACCGCGGTATTCCCGCCGAACTGCTGACCACCGACGCCGAGACGCTGGTCGCCCGCGACGACGTCGATCTGGTGATCGAACTCATGGGTGGTATCGATCCGGCGCGCAAACTCATCCTGTCGGCGCTGCACGGCGGGAAATCCGTGGTGACCGCGAACAAGGCGCTGCTGGCCGAATATACGGCCGAACTCGCCGCGGCGGCCGAGGGCAGCCGCGCGGACCTGTACTTCGAGGCCGCGGTCGCCGGCGCCATTCCGGTGGTCCGGCCGCTGATCCAGTCGATGTCGGGTGACCGGGTGAACCGGGTGGTCGGAATCGTCAACGGCACAACGAATTTCATTCTCTCGGCGATGGACGAGACCGGCGCCGACTATTCCGACACCCTCGCCGAGGCCACCGAACTCGGTTACGCCGAAGCCGATCCGACCGCGGACGTCGAGGGTTACGACGCCGCCGCCAAGGCCGCGATCCTGGCCTCGCTGGCCTTCCACACTCGGGTTACCGCGGGCGATGTGTACCGCGAGGGCATCTCGAAGATCACCTCCGAGGATCTCGAAACCGCGGCCGCGGTGGGTTGTACCGTCAAGCTGCTGGCCATCTGTGAGCGTATGCCCGGTGGCGACCGGCTCTCACTCGACGGTTCCACCGTATCGGCACCCGATGCGGACGGCCATGTCCCTGATGCCGACCACGCCACGAATCGCGGTGGCAGAGAACGCGTCTCGGTGCGGGTGTATCCCGCGTTGATTCCGCGCAAACATCCGCTCTCCTCGGTCGACGGCGCCTTCAACGCCGTCGTGGTCGAATCCGAGAACGCCGGTCGGCTGATGTTCTACGGGCAGGGGGCCGGCGGCGCGCCGACCGCGTCGGCGGTGATGGGCGATGTCGTGATGGCCGCGCGTAACAAGTACTTCGGCGGTCGCGCGCCCGGTGAGTCGGTATATGCCCAGCTGCCGATCGCGCCGATCGGGGATATCCCCACCCGCTACCACGTGAACCTGAAGGTCGCCGACCGGACCGGTGTGCTGCAGGCGGTCTCCGGCGAGTTCGCCGCGCACGGTGTGAGTATCTCGACGGTCCGCCAGGAGGGGCACGACGAGGGTGCGCGCCTGGTCGTGGTCACCCACCACGCACCCGAGGCGGCGCTGGCCGATACGGTGGCAGCACTCGCCGAACTGGATTCAGTCACATCCGTGACCAGCGTCTTGAGATTGGAAGGCACCGAGGAATGAGTCAGACGCAGCTGCCGGCCGGGGCGGTTCACACCCCGTGGCCCGGTCTGATCGCCGCCTACCGGGAGCGGCTGACGGTCGGGGCCGACTGGGAACCGGTCACCCTGTTCGAGGGGGGCACCCCGCTGGTTCCGGCCCCGCATCTGTCCGAGCTCACCGGATGCGAGGTATATCTCAAGGTCGAGGGCCTGAACCCGACCGGTTCGTTCAAGGACCGCGGGATGACGATGGCCATGACCGACGCCAAGGCCCGCGGCCAGCGGGCGGTGCTGTGCGCGTCCACCGGCAACACCTCGGCCTCGGCCGCCGCCTACGCCACCCGCGCCGGAATGCACTGTGCGGTGCTGATTCCGCAGGGCAAGATCGCCATGGGCAAACTCGCCCAGGCGGTCATGCTGGGCGCGAAGATCATCCAGGTCGAGGGCAATTTCGACGACTGCCTCGAACTGGCTCGCAAGGTCACCTCGGAATTCCCCGCGGTTGGTCTGGTGAACTCGGTGAACCCGGCGCGAATCGAGGGGCAGAAGACCGCGGCCTTCGAGATCTGCGATGTGCTGGGCAAGGCTCCCGATGTGCACGCGCTGCCGGTCGGGAACGCTGGCAACATCACCGCGTATTGGAAGGGCTATAGCGAATATCACGCCGACGGGCTGACCGGGAGCCGTCCGCGCATGCTCGGTGTGCAGGCCGCCGGCGCCGCACCGCTGGTCAACGGCGCCCCGGTCACCGAACCCGAAACCATCGCCACCGCGATCCGGATCGGTGCGCCCGCGTCCTGGAACAGTGCGGTGGCCGCCAAGGAGGAGTCCGGCGGGGTGTTCCGCGCCGCCACCGACGAGGAGATCCTGTCGGCGTATCGGCTGGTCGCGGGTACCGAGGGTGTTTTCGTTGAGCCGGCTTCGGCCGCGAGTGTTGCCGGTCTGCTGGCCGCTCGCGCCGAGGGCTGGGTCGAGCCGGGCCTGACCGTGGTGTGCACGGTGACCGGAAACGGTCTCAAGGACCCCGATACCGCGCTGCTGGGTATGCCGCAGGTGCAGGCGATCGGTGTAGATCCGGTAGCGGTGGCACGCGAGCTCGAGTTGGCCTGAGTGAACTCGCGCGAAAGTCAACTGGTGACACGGACACTCCCGCCCGGCATCACCGTCACCGCGCGGGTACCCGCCTCCAGCGCCAATCTCGGTCCGGGATTCGACACATTGGGTGTCGCGCTGGGCATCTACGACGAAATCGTCGTGCGGACCAGCGATTCCGGACTCACCATACGGGTCGAGGGTGAGGGCGCCGACGATGTGCCTTGGGGCCCTTCGCATCTGGTGGTCCGGGCGATCGAGCGTGGTCTGGAGGCCGCCGGACTGTGGGCCGATGGGTTGGATGTGCTGTGCCACAATGCGATTCCGCATTCACGTGGGCTCGGCTCATCCGCCTCGGCGGTGGTCGGCGGCTTGGCGGCCGCGCGCGGTCTGGCGGCCGAATTCGATGCCGGACTGGCCGGATCGGATAACGAATTGGTCCAGCTCGCTTCGGAATTCGAGGGTCATCCGGACAATGCGGCGGCCAGTGTACTCGGCGGGATCGTGGTGTCGTGGACCGAATCCGATCGTGTCGGCGAATTCGAGGCGAACACTTCACCGGACCGCGGCCAGCGGGTCTATCGGGCGGTTCGGCTGGAGCCGCACGCGCGGTTGCGAGCCACGGCGCTGGTCCCGCAGGAGCGGTCCTCGACCGCCCACACCCGCGGTCTGCTGCCGGATATGGTTCCGCACGGCGATGCCGCGTTCAATGTCAGCCGGGCCGCGCTTGCCGTGGTAGCGCTGACCGAACGCCCCGATCTGCTGTTGCCCGCGACCGAGGACCGGCTGCATCAGGGCTACCGTTCGCCGGCGCTGCCGTCGACCACCGCGTGGATCGCCCGGCTGCGGGCGGCGGGTCTGGCGGCCATGGTGTCCGGAGCGGGGCCGACTATCTTGGCGCTGGGTACCGAGGAATTCCCTGGGGACCTGCGCAAACTTGCGGCAGACGAGGGTTTGCGGATACTGGAACCGGAGATTTCGACGGGGGTGCGGGTGGATTGACGGCGCGGCTGCCTTGCTGACGTGATCAGACGGGGCTATTCTGGGGCTCGTCCGTACATCGTGCGCGTCAGACGCCGGTGCTTCATCAGGGCAATCGCTCCAGCAGGCTCCTTGCTCAGGCTCGGGGACTCGAAATCATTCGGGACTCGGACGTCGGGACAACGACTGGAATGATCTTTCCCATTCAATGAACCGGTGACCGTGACCAGGTGGTCCGGTGGGGCAGGCGATACGGCATCCGAGCTCGGCACGGTGATCGGGCTTCGGGACGAACCCTCGAACACGCACACGGCAATCGAGGGAAGGAAAGGATCTCCGTGACAGATACGGACCTGCTCGCGACACCCGGGGTGGAAACCACTGGAAATCCCTCGGAGGGCCGCGAAAGTGAATCCGGACAGATTTCGAAGATGAGCGAACAAACCGACGTCGCACGATCGGGGCTGACTGGAATGTTGTTGCCGCAGTTGCGTGCGCTGGCTGGAGAGCTCGGTATCCGAGGCACATCCGGAATGCGCAAGGGCGATCTCATCGCCGCTATCAAGGAAAATCAGGCCGGTTCCGGCAAGCCCGTGACGAGTGGGGGCCGGGGGGCGGGCAAGTCCGCCGCCGCGGCCGGTGCGGCCGCTCCGCCCGCCGACGCCTCGGTGCGGAACGCCTCGGTGCAGAACACCGCCCCGGCCGAGAACGACGCGCCGGCGAAGAATGAATCTCCGGTGAAGAACGAGGCCGACACCACCGGTAAGGAGCGCTCGCGCAACGGTTCTGCGAAGGGCGGATCGCCTCGTAACGGTTCGGCGCGCGGTGAGCAGCAGACGCTCGACAACGTCTCCGAAACCGCTGCCGAGCGCAAACCGGCCGACAAGAACTCCGCCGAGGCGGAATCGCCCGCGCGCCCGGCCGATTCGGGTGAGGAATCCGGTCGTGAGGGCGGTCATCGTGGCCGGGGCCGGCAGCGCCGGGGCCGCGATCAGCGCGGTGATGGTGGCGACAACCGCGGTGGCGACAACCGCGGTGGCGATCAGAGGAATGATCAGAAGGCCGACGCCAGATCCGAATCCGGCGATGCCAAGCAGGATTCCGATTCCGGTGACCGGCGTCGTGATCGCAATCAGTCCG
>JAFMQT010000237.1 GCA_017354515.1 Nocardia sp.
TGTCGGCGGGCACCAGGAACATCGACATGCCTTGGTAGGCACTGACATCGGGATCGGTGACCACCATGACGATCAGGAATGCGGCGGTGCGGGCATTGGAGGAGAAGAATTTCCAGCCGTTGATGATCCAGTCCTCGCCGTCGCGCTCGCCGCGGCAGGTGAACTGCCGCGGGTCGGCGCCCGCCTGCGGTTCGGTCATCGAATAACTCGAGAACACCTCCCCCTCGAGCAGCGGGGTCAGATAGCGCTGCTTCTGCTCCGCGGTGCCGAAGTGGGCGATGATCTCGGCGTTGCCGGTGTCGGGCGCCTGGCAGCCGAAGACGATCGGCGCCCACGAGGATCGGCCCAGAATCTCGTTGAGCAGCGCCAGCTTCAGCTGCCCGTACCCCTGCCCGCCCAGGTCCGGGCCCAGATGTGTGGCCCACAGTCCCTGTTCGCGCACCCGCTGTTTGAGCGGATCGATGGCCGTGCGCCGTGCGCCCTCCAGCGGTACGAACTGCTGATGCGGCCAGACCAGGTCGAGCGGCTCGACCTCCTCGCGCACGAACTCATCGGCCCAGTCGAGCTTCTTCTGAAACTCCGGGTCGGTCTCGAAATCCCAGGCCATTGCGACTCTTCCGCTCGATCGGAACACACTTCTCGAAAGGAAGAATAACATTCTTGTCGGGCCGAATGGGAAGTGGAGGACAGTGTTTGCATCTTCCCGATCGGCTCAGAATACTGTTCTTATGGCCGAGAACAGCATTTCGGAGGCCGGGATTCCCGAGGCCGGGGCAGATATCGCCGGCCGGATCGCCGCGCGCGCGCTGGCCAAACGGGAGGCCGTCTATGCCACCGAGGTGCGCAAACTGCTCGATGCCGCATTGCTGGTGATTCAACGCCGAGGTACCGATTCCCGGCCCCGGGTCGCCGATATCGTGGCTGCGGCCGGGTTGTCCAATGACGCCTTCTACCGGCATTTCTCCTCCAAGGACGCCCTGGTCGAGGCGCTCATGGAGGAGGGCACCGAGCGGTTGTTCAGCTATCTCGACCGTCGCATGAGCCGGCGATCGGCGCCGGCGGAGCGGGTGCGCGAATGGGTCGAGGGCGTGCTGTCACAGGGCGTCGGTGAGGTCGCGGCGAATACCCGCGCGGTGATGTGGAATGCCGGGGGACTGGCGCAGGGGCTGGTCACCGGCCCGGCGCCGGCCAATGCCCGGCTGGCGACACTGCTGCATGAACCGTTCGCCGAATTGGGTTGTGCCGAACCGGAATCGGATGCGTTGCTCGCCGCCCACGCGACCGTCGGCGCACTCTCGGACGCGCTCTGGCACCGGGTGGATCCGACGCCCGCCGATATCGACCGGGTCACCGCGTTCTGCCTGCGGGCGGCCGGCTGCGGGTGAGCGGGGGAGCGGGCCGCCGGCTCGGACGAGGTGACGAGGAGTGCTCGAACCGAATAGGGTGGCCTGCGAAGGCAAAGCGACCGTATTCGACCAATGGAGATCGAGTGAAGACCAGGCTGACCTGCCCGTGTGGTGAGCACATCACCGGCGAGACCGAGGACCAACTGGTGGAGAAGGTGCGAAAGCACCTCACCGAGAACCATCCCGGCCACGACTACACCCGCGACGAGATCCTGTTCATGGCCTACTGATCACCCGGTGACGACGGCTGGGCCCCGTTCAGATAGCGCATCGGGGCGTAATTGGCCCAGCCGGTCTCCGGCCAGTTGAACCAGCCCGCCGAGGCGCCGGTGCCGCCGTCCGGATGCAGCGTGGTCCCGGTCAGATAGGCCGACAGCCGCGAGGCCAGGAAAACCACACAGTTCGAGACGTCGGTGACCTGCCCGGGATGTCCGAGCGGGATCGCCACGCGCATGCCGATGGGATCGTTCATGGCACTGTCGGACTGCGGCATCCGCGCCAGGCTCGGTGTCGGAACGTAATCGGGTGCCACGTTGTTGACCCGGATCCCGTCGGGTGCCACCTCGATCGCGAGGGTTCGCGCGAACTGCTCGACCGCCGCCTTCGCCGCCGCGTAGACCGCGAAACCGGGTGCGGCACGGTGTGCTTCGATGGTGGTGATATTGACGATGCTGCCGCCGCGGCCGCCGGCGCGCATCCGCGGCACCGCCATCGAGCAGGCATGCAGGACATGGGTGAGATTGGTGCGCAACAGCGCGTCCCAGCCTTTGGCGCGGGTCTCGGTGAACGGCGCCTTGAAGGTACCGCCCACGACATTGACCAGGATGTCCAGCCGCCCCCACCGCTCATCGGCCGCTTCGAACAGCTGGGTCAGCAAGGCGGGATCGCGGGCATCGCCGTCGATGACGACGGCCTCGTGGTCGCCTGCGGCCAAGGTGTCGCGCAGCTGTCTCGTAGCCTCGGGATCGATATCGATGACCGCCACCCGGACCCCGTTGGCCGCCAGATCGTTCACGATCGCCAGGCCCAGACCGCCCGCGCCGCCGGTCACCACCGCGACGGCGCCGTCGAGTCCCGCGCGTTGTTCGAACCACCCCATCGCCCTGCTCATTTCAGATAGTTGGCGCCGACGGCTTCCACGAAGTCGGTGGTCGCGGCCGGATCGGTACTGCGACTGGATACGACCACCCAGGTGACGCCGATGCGTTCGAGCTCGGCGAAGGTCTCCCGGTGCCGGTCGGCCTGTGCGGGATCGGTGAGGGTCTGGTCCTGGTAGGAGTACAGGATGTCCAGGTCGCGGTCGCGGCCGGCTTCCTCGGCCTTGGTGCGCACGGTCTCGATATGGCCGGCCAGCTCCTCGAGCCCGCCGAGTGCGGGGGTGCGGGCGGTCGTGCTCAGCTGCGCCCCGCCGGTCATCGGCATCCAGCCCTGTCCCGCGGTCGCGGCCCGGCGGCGACTCGCCGCCGAATTTCCGCCGATCCAGATCGGAATCGGATCCTGCACCGGGCGTGGGCGCGCGAGGACCTCGCGAGCGTTGAAATGCCTGCCCTCGTAGCTGAACGGCTCACCCTTCCAATGCAGCGGCAGCACCTCGAGCGCCTCGTCGAACAGTGCGTTGCGTTCATCGAAATCGACGCCGAGAGCGAAGAATTCGCTCTTCTGATAGCCGGCACCCAGACCCAGGATGAATCGCCCACCCGAGAGGGTGTCGATGGTCGCGGCGGCCTTGGCCAGGATGAACGGGTTGCGATACGGCGCGACCGCCAGATAGGTCAGCAGCCGCAATCGCTCGGTGCGTCCGGCGACATAGGCCAGCGCCGTGAGTGAGTCGAGGGTTTTGTGGCCACCGTTGGCCAGCCATCTCGATCCCGGAATCGGATGTTCGCTGAGCGAGAATCCGTGGAACCCGGACCGTTCGGCGAGCTGGGCGACCTCACCGAGCGGCCCCGCGTCCTGAACGTCGCCATCGGGTCCGCCGGACTCGGGATAGTGAAATATGAATCGCAATGCCACCTATCGAGAGTAGCATTCTGTAATTGAAAGAATATTGTTCTCGCCGCAGGTTGGCGGCATGGGAGGGTTGCCGATGACTGCCGCGCCGATGACCCTGGGAGCGCATGCCGAGCGCACCCCCGACCGTCCGGCGATCATCATGGGCGAGGGTGGCGAGGTCGTCACCTACGCCGAGCTCGAGCGTCGCTCGCGCGCGGTAGCGCGCGCCCTGCGCGAGCGTGGGCTCTCGGTCGGCGACCATCTGGCGATCCTGTCGGAGAACAACCGGGCCTTTCTCGAGATCGCCTGGGCGGCACAGCGATCCGGCCTCTACTACACGGCGGTTAACCGGCATCTGCGTGGGCCGGAAGTGCAGCACATCCTCGACGATTGCGGCGCCACCGCGCTGGTGAGCACCGAGGCGATGGCCGCGGCCGTGGCGGATCTGGATCTGCGTCGGATTTCGGTACGGATCTGCTCGGCCGGGCAGCTGCCCGGATTCGCGGGTTACGAACAGATTCTGGCGACCACCTCCGACCGGCCGATTCCCGACGAATGTGAGGGCCGGGAAATGCTGTACTCCGGCGGCACCACCGGCGTGCCCAAGGGTGTGCGCAAACCGCTGCCGGCCACGCCGCTGGGCGATCCGCAGGCGCCGCCGGTGCTGATCGCGCGCGGTCTGGTGGTATCCGGGCCGACCGAGAACGCGGTGTATCTGTCCCCTGCGCCGCTGTATCACTCGGCGCCCCTGGTCTTCTCGATGTCCTGGCAGCGGCTCGGGGCCACCGTGGTGCTGATGGAACGGTTCGACCCGAAGCGCTGCCTGGAGCTGATCGAACGGTATCGGGTCACCCACACCCAGATGGTGCCGACCATGTTCATCCGGATGCTGCGCCTGCCCGGCGCCGTTCGGCGCCACTACGACCTGTCCAGCCTGATCGACGTGGTGCACGGTGCGGCCCCGTGCCCGGTTCCGGTGAAGCAGCAGATGATCGAGTGGCTCGGCCCGATCGTCAACGAGTACTATTCCGGCACCGAGGATATCGGGCACACCTCCATCACGGCGGCCGAGTGGCTCGTGCACCCCGGCTCGGTGGGCAGGCCCGCCCAGCCCTGCCATATCGTCGGCGAGGACGGCGGCGAGTTGGCGGTCGGGGAAGTGGGGGTGGTGTACTTCGAGGGCGGGCGCCCCTTCCAGTATCACAACGACCCCGAACGCACCGCCGCGGTGGTCGGGCCGAACGGCTGGCGAACCCTGGGCGATATGGGGTGCGTGGACGAGGACGGCTACCTGTATCTGACCGATCGGCGTTCGCACATGATCGTCTCCGGCGGGGTGAACATCTATCCGCAGGAGGCCGAGAACGTACTGGCCGCCCACCCGCGGGTGCTCGACGCAGCGGTGATCGGGGTGCCGCACGAGGAGATGGGCGAGGAGGTAAAAGCCGTTGTCCAGCTGGTTGATTCGAGTTCTGCCGGCCCGGATCTGGAAGCGGAACTGCTGGCGCACTGCCGGGGCGAATTGGCCACCTACAAGTGTCCGCGCACCGTCGACTTCACCGACGAACTACCCCGCGACCCGTCCGGAAAGCTCTATAAGCGGCTGTTGCGCGAACAGTACTGGTCCGGCCACGAGAGCCGGGTGATCTGATCAGCCGGCCGACCATCCGCCGTCCACCGGCACCACCGCACCGTTGATGAACGAGGCGGCATCGGAGGCCAGGAAGACCGCGACCTCGGCCATCTGGTCGGGCTCGCCGATGCCTCGCATCAGCGACATCACCGGCCGCAGGCGGGTGAGCCCGTCCAGATCCCACTCCGGGACCGGGCCGGCCTGGCCGGTCATGGTCGGACCGGGCAGGATCGCATTGCATCGGATGCCGTCGCGGGCGTGACTCCAGGCCACATTGCGGGTCAGCCCGACCACCCCGTGTTTGGCGGCGGTGTAGGCCACCCCGGCAGCGCCGCCGCGGATCGCGGCGGCGGAGGCGGTATTGATGATCGAGCCGATGCCCTGGTCGAGCATCTGCGGCAGTACCGCCCGGGTCATCAGGAAGGTTCCGGTCAGATTGACCGCGACCGTGCGCTCCCAGGTCGCGACCGAGGTCTGCGCGGGCAGGGCCATCGAATCCATGACACCGGCGATATTGCACAGCACATCCACCCGGCCGAAGGTGTCGACCGCGATCCGGGTGGCGCGGGCGACCTCGATCTCATCGGAGATATCCACAACCACCGGAATCGCCGCGGAACCGATCTCGGCGGCGGTACCCTGAGCGCCGTCGGAGGTGCAGTCCGCGACCACCACCATCGCGCCGCATTTGGCGAAGGCGAGGGCCGTGGCCCGGCCGATATCGGACCCGGCCCCGGTGACCATTGCTACTCGGTTGTGAAAGCTGTTGGTGGGCAATGGTGTTCCTTCCCCGGTCGATTCGGGCACCGATCACGGATATCGCCGAATCAACCGGACAGTAGCGTCCGGTTCGCTAGTATAGGCGGGTGCCCCAGGAACGTCGAGCAAATCGCGGACCCGGTGCGGCGGCGGCCAATCGTGAGGCGCTGATCAGCGCGGCCCGCGAGATCTTCGCCGAATCGGGCTTCGATGCTCCGCTCAGTCGCATCGCCCGCCGCGCCGGAGTCGGCCAGGGCAGCCTGTATCGGCATTTCTCCGATCGCGGAGCGCTGGCGATGGCGGTCTTCGAAGACAATGTGACGGGTTTGGAGGACTATGCCGCCCGGCCCGGTGTGGGTTTGGAACAGGTCCTCGAGACCATCCGTGAACAACTTGTGACGTCGATGGCGTTCGTGGAGCTGCTCGACCCCCCGGTCAGCGATCCGTGCTTGGCGCAGCTCGGCGAGCGGGTGGGGGCACTGCTGTCCGGGCAGCTCGATTCGGCTCGGCGCCGCGGTGTGGTTCGCGCCGACCTCACCGGTGCAGAGCTGATGCTGGGCTTGTCCATGCTGGCCGCGGTGCTGTCGAGGACTCCCACCGGCGCCCGCGCGGAGGTGGCCGAGCGGGGATGGCTGCTGTTGCGCAGGGGTCTGGACGGGTGAGCGGCGGCCCGGCTCACTCCGGTGAGCTGGGCCGAGGCAGCGGGGCGGCGTCGATCGCGTGATCGAGAACGCCGAGTGATCCGCCGAGTTCGGCGACCATGGTGCGGACCACCGCGACATCCTTGGCGAGGAATTCGCCTACGGTGGCGCCGAATTCGGTGACGGAGTTCTTGGCGGCGATGCTGGTCAGCACCCGGCTGGCGGAGCTGGCGTGCGGCAGGGCCGACAGCAGCGCGGATTCGGTGACCTCCAGCTGGGCCGCCAGGTCCACCGCGGCGGCCACCAGTCCGGCCTGGGCGGCGAAGAGGGCATTGTTGACCAGCTTCACGCGCTGGCCCGCGCCGACCGCGCCGACGTGCAGGATCGGATTGGCGTAGGCGGACAGGGCGCCGCGCAGATCGGCGGCGGTGGTGTCGTCGGCGCCGAGGAATACCGTGAGGGTCCCGGCGGCGATGTCGTGCGGTCCGCCGCTGACCGGGGCGTCGGCGACGCGAATATGCGGTGCGGCGTCGGCGACCGAGCGCGCGGTGCGTGGGTCGCCGGTGGTGTGCAGCATCAGGATCGTGTTGTCGGACATGGCTTTCGGTAGCTCACCGTCCAGGCATACCTGGCGAACCTGATCATCGGAGAATACGCACACCACGACGACCTCGGCGGACTCGGCCGCGGCCGCGGCG
>JAFMQT010000238.1 GCA_017354515.1 Nocardia sp.
CGCGGTTGTACTGCTGATGTCCAGTGTCACCCGCTTCCTGCGCATGGAACAGGCCTTCGGTGTCGAAACCGGCCACAGCGATGTCGTCGGCCTGATCGAATCGTTCCTCCGGGAGGTCGAGGGCGACCGGCGATGACCGGTAACGACAACACTTGCCACCTGTTGGCTCCGCACCGCCACACCGCCGCCGCACCGGAGATATGCTCGAATTCATGTGTTCTCCGAGTGCCACGCTGACGGTGTGGGCGGGTTCGTGGTTGTCCGGGCGCAGCGCGCCCGACGACGTCCTCGACGCGTTGCGCGCGTGGTGCCCCGTGCACACGGTGGCCGCGGGAGATCCGGTCACCGGCGGCCGTACCGGACTGCCGTGGCCCAGTGCCGAACCGCTCGAGGCCGGTACCGGAATCATGATGCTACTCAAGGTGATCCGCGAGTCGATGGCCGAACCGGGCGCCCAGCTGCGGCTGGTGCTGCCGGTCCCCGGCGATGCGCGAGGACTTCCGGGTGGAACCGAATTCGCCACCGCCGCAATGGATGCCGAAGAAGGTGTGATCGCCGGTGTGCCCGGCGGTGCGGGCGTGGCGCTGGTGCCGCACCGAACCGGCGAGGAGTCGATGCAGTGGACGGTATTTCACACCACCGTCCCGAACCCGATCCCCGATATGCCCCTCGGTGAGGCCGAATACGCCATGCGCGAGGCGGTCCGGGAGGCCGCCGACGCACTCACCCGGGTACAGACCACCGGAATCGGCGCCGGCGAGGACGATCCCCGCGAATTGATCGAGAGCGAACTGGCCGACTACTCCCGCCACATCTACCCCGACTCCGCGCCGCTGCGAGCCCGGCGGATTCTCGATTCCGCCGACCATGTGGCCGCGATCCTCACCGTGGCCCAGCAGACCTCCCCGTCCTCACCGACCTCGGCCGGCGCGATGCAGGCACACGAGAGGTTGCTGCGCCCGCTGTGGAATGCCCTGCGAGCGGCCCGCCTGGCCGCGGTCAACGCCGCCGCCGGCCCGCGCTGACCTACTCGGGAGATTTGGGCAGCATCAGTTCGTAGTCGTTGTAACGACCGCAGATCCGCATGCCGATCCGCCCCAGCGCGGTCCGCAGCGCCTGGTCGTCGAATTCGAAAACCCGCAAGGTCCCGATCTGCGGATCCATCGCCCGCAATTCGCCGGCGACCGCGTCGAATACTCGCGCCAGCAGCTCGGAGTCGGCCTCATCATGGGCGAATCCCTCCTCAGCGCTGATATAGGCCTCACCCCCGCCGGTGAACACGGTGATCGTCGCGACCGGCGGGGACAGCGGCCCGGTCCGGGCCGACAACACCGTGGTGATCAGGACCCGGCCCAGTGGCTCGTCGGATTCGGCGAGGGTGTGGATGACCCGGCCCGGCAGATCCGCCACGACGTGATCGGGCGGCACCGACAGATCCAGCTCCCACAACCGCGCGTACTCCTCGACGCGGCGCGCCCCGAGTTCTGCCGCCGCCCGGCCCGACGGACCGATATCGGTGCCCTGCCAGCGCAAGACCTTGTATCCGGCGGTGTCGGCGCGGCGGGCGGCCTCGGCGGTGAGTCGGCACACCATCTCGGTTTCGGCCGGCTGCGGGGCCGATTCGTCGGCGCGGCCCAGATTCAGCGAATGCACCAGCCGTTGCGCCGATACCGCCTGCACCCACGCCTCCCCCAGTCCGGCATCGCGCAATTCGGCCCAGCCGAGTAGTTCACCACCACCACGCGCGGCGATAACGCCGACAAGATCGGCGGTGCCGTCGGCCACCGAGATGTCCTCGAGCAGTGGCAGGCCAGTACGTCCCGCCAGCTCGTTGGCCAGCCGCAGACCGGTGCCCGGGTGCTGATCCCACTCCAGCGCGATGTCCACCTCCGCACAATAGCCGTGAATTTGCTATCAGAAGGGGGATTACCGGTGTAACGGTCCCGCCACGAATTCCGCCACCGATATAGTGTTTTGGTGGCGCCGGGCCGCGACGGATGGGCCGGGCGGGAGATTTCGGGCCGCTCGCCGTCGGTGTGCGATGCGAATCTCACCGGTCACGAAACAGTTTCGAGGTCTCGATGAACTTCTCCCCGCGCCGGGCCGCAGTGGTGCTCGCCGCCGCGTTGTCCTGTGCTCTCGGCCAGGCCACCACCGCGCACGCGATCATCGGCGGCGCGCCCGCACATCCGGCGAGCTATCCGTGGCTCGGCGCGATCGGCAGCCCCGCGTTCGCGACCCGGCCGGGCGGCCAGTTCTGCGCCGGCTCGCTGATCGCGCCCGATCGGGTGCTGACCGCCGCGCATTGCGCCTTGACGGCCAAGGGTCTGCCCTTCACCACGGTGACGTTCGGGCGCGGTGACGTCGCGGCCGGCGGCGGAATCACCGTCCCGGTCACCGACATCCGGCTGCATCCCAAGTTCTCCATCGCGCTGTACGGTCTGGATCTGGCCTACCGCTATGACGTGGCGATCCTGGTCCTGAAGACGCCGGTGAACCTGCCGACCGTAAAATTCGGTGTGCCACACGGCCATTCGGCAACCATCGTCGGGTGGGGCGCCACCTCCGAACCCGATCAGTCCAATACGGCACTGCGATCGGCGACCGTTCCGCTGTTGTCCGATGACCGGTGCATCACCCCCTACGGCGATCAGTACGACCCGTCGACCGCGCTGTGCGCGGGCTCCCCGACCGCCGATACCGGCGAATACGACAGTGGCGGACCGCTACTGGTGGACGGCGAACTCGTCGGCATCACCTCGTGGGCCAAGGGCGACGGCGAACCGGGATATCCAGGCGTCTACCAGCGGATCCCGCCGCTGAATTTCTGAGCGACCGGGCGATCTACCCGGGGCGACGCACCGGCTCGCAACATCCGGCAGCACAAGGCTCCCCGTTGCGAGTACACCCGTATCCGGGGACCGTTCCGAGTCGGCGCGGCGCCCCGCCACGCAGATGTTCGGCCACGAGTTCGCCCACCATCCGGGCGAACCGCGGATCGGGCCCCGGGGTGGCGGCACGCTGGAAAGCCATCCCCAGATCGGCGGCCTCCCGCGCAGCCTCGTTGTCCAGATCCCACACCACCTCGAGGTGATCGGAGACGAATCCGATCGGGCACACCAGCACCGCGTCGACGCCCGCGCTCGACAGCGACCGCAGGTGATCAACGATGTCGGGCTCGAGCCACGGCACCCGCGGCGGGCCGGAACGCGATTGCCACACCACGTCGAAATCCTCGAAACCCGTTGCTGCCGCGACTAATCGGGCAGCCTCGGCAACCTGACGGCTGTACAGGTTGCCGCCATCGGCGGGCGGGCCGGCGGCGGCGTCCGCGGCGAGCGGAATCGAATGTGCGGTGAACACCAGCCGGGCCCGTTCGCGCCGCGGTTCGGGCAGGCGGGCACGGGCGGCGCCGATCGCGTCGGCGAAGGCGTCGATCATCAGCGGATGGTCGAAGTACTGGCGGATTTTCACCAGCTCCGGAGCATCGCGCACCGCCGCGCGGGCGCGCTGGATATCCTCGTCGTACTGTCGGCACCCCGAATATCCGCCCCACGCGGACGTCGGGAAGACCACGGCGCTGCCGATCCCGTCGGCGCGCATGGTCTCGACCGTGTCCTCGATCAGCGGATGCCAGTTCCGGTTGCCGAAATACACCGGCAGATCGATTCCCGCGGCAGCGAATTCGGCCTCGATCGCACCGATCAGGGCCCGGTTGAGACCGTTGATCGGTGAGACGCCGCCGAAATGCGCGTAGTGCTGGGCGACCAGCTCGAGACGTTCACGTGGCACCCCACGCCCCCGGGTGACGTTCTCCAGGAACGGCATGACGTCCTCGGGTCGCTCCGGGCCGCCGAAGGACAACAGCAGTAGTGCGTCGGCCACCCGGGCCACTCTCCTCGCCGAACTCAGCCCGGCATGTTCTCCGGGAACCAGGTGTTGTGGCTGGCGCCGCCGTCGACGTAGATGATCGAACCGGTGGTGGCCGGCAGCCAATCCGACAGCAGCGCGACGATCGAGCGGCCGACGGCCTCGGCGCCACCGTCCCAGCCGATCGGCGAGGCGCCGTCCCAGTACATGTCCAGTTGCTTGAGCTGTTTGGCGTCGTCGGTGGCGGTGCCTGCGATCGCCTTGGCGGCCAGGGTTTTGACCGGTCCGGCGGCGATCAGGTTCGAGCGGATCTTCTTGGCGTAACCCACTTCCCGCGCGACATACCGGTTCACCGACTCCAGCGCGGCCTTGGCCACACCCATCCAGTTGTAGTACGGCATCGCGGTACGGGGATCGAAATCCATACCGACGATCGAGCCGCCCTCGTTCATCACCGGAAGAACCGCCTTGGCCAGGCCCGCATAACTCCACGCCGAGATCTCGAAGGATTTGGCGGCATCGGGGCTCGGCGCCTCGAGGAAGGGCATCGCCTCCGGACCCATCAGGGTCTTGGGGGCGAAGGCGATCGAATGCAGCACACCGTCGACCCCCTCCGGCGCCAGTTCCCGGATCTTGTCCGGCAGCGCGGCCAGTTCGTCGGGGTTGGTGACGTCCAGGCCGATGGCCGGGGGGACCTCCTGCGGCAACCGCTTGGCGATGCGGTCGATCAGCCGCAATCGCTCGGTGATTCCGGTGATGATCACCTTCGCGCCCTGTTCCTGGGCCACCTTGGCCGCGTGGAAGGCGATCGAGGAATCGGTGATGATGCCGGTGATCAGGACGGTCTTACCGTCCAGGATTCCGCTCATGGGTGCTGCATTCTCCTTGTGGAAATTCGGGTGGATGCCTGCGGGCGGGGGTCAGTGCCCCATGCCCATACCGCCGTCGACCGGCAGAATCGCGCCGCTGATATAGGAGGCGTCGTCGGAGGCCAGGAAGCTGATCGCCGAGGCCACCTCCTCGGGCGCACCGATGCGACCGGCCGGGATCGCCTTGAGGGCGATCTCGCGCATGTCCTCGGTCATGTCCTGACGGGTCATATCGGTATCGATCAGGCCGGGGGCTACCACGTTGGCGGTGATGTTGCGCGAGCCGATCTCGCGGGTGATCGCGCGCGCCATACCGACCAGGCCGGCCTTGGCCGCGGCATAGTTCACCTGGCCCGGCACACCCATCTGGCCCACGACCGACCCCAGGAAGATGATGCGCCCGAACCGGGCCCGCAGCATGGCCCGGTTGGCCCGCTTGGCGCAGCGCCACGCCCCGGTGAGGTTGGCGTCGAGCACCCGGGTGAACTGTTCCTCGCTCATCCGCATCAGCAGCGTGTTGTCCACGATGCCGGCGTTGGCGACCAGCACCTCGACCGCACCCTGCTCCGATTCGACCTGTTTGAAGGCGCTGTCGATCGAATCCGAGTCCGTCACATCGCATTTCACGCCGAGCAGCCCGTCCGGGACGCCCGATCCGCGATGGGTGACCGCCACCTTGTGACCGTCGGCGGCGAGCCGCTGCGCGACCGCGAGTCCGATACCGCGGTTACCACCGGTCACCAGGACCGACCGGGAAGTGAAGTTCGACATGGGACTCAACCTATCTGTTCGGGTTCGGGGGCCGGCGGGTGCGGTACCGGTCAGGGCAGGCGTTGACGATAGAGCAGGCCGCTCACCACGCCCGCGGCGGTGATCAGCAGGCCCAGCAGCAACCACGATCGGGAGGCGTCACCCATCTGCATCTCGTAGCCGATCTGCTTGTCCAGCGTCTTGTAGACATTGCTGAGTTCCTCCAGCGTGGAGGCGGTGTAGAAGTCGCCGCCGGAGAGTTTGGCGATCTCCCGCAGCGAATCGTCGTCAACCGGGACGCGCACCCGCTGCGAGCCCTTACCGTCCTGATCGGGAATCTCCACCGAACCCCAGGTGGTGCCGAAGGAGATCGTGGAGACCGGGATGTTCTTCTGCTTGGCCATCCGGGCGGCGACGAAACCGTGCCGTGGATTGTCCACGTCCTTGTCGTCGGGGACGGTCTGCTTGCCGTCGGACATCATCACCACCCGCGCCGGCGGCGGGGTCTGCGCACCGCCGAGCACCGAGGCCAGCGTATCGATCGCCTGCAGGGCGCTGAAGATGCCCTCACCGGTGGCGGTGCGCTCGGCGAGTTTCATGTTCTGGATGGCGGCCTTGACCGCGTCCCGGTTGGTGGTCGGCGACACCTGCACCGAGGCGGTGCCGGCGAAGGTCACCAGTCCCAGGTTGATGCCGGGGGTCAGCCCGTCGACGAATTCGGAGGCGGCCTTCTTGGCGACCTGAATCCGCGAGGGCGGAACGTCGGTGGCCTCCATCGACAGCGATACGTCGATGACCAGCATGACGGTGGCCCGGTTGCGCGGAACCTTCTTCTCGGCCTGCGGACCGGCCGCGGCGACCGTCAGCAGGACCAGGCCCACCAACATCAGCACCACCGGGGTGTGCCGCCAGAGACTGGGCCGGCTCGGGGCCACCTTCTCCAGCGTCTCCATATTGGAGAACCGCAGCATATGCCGCTTACGCCGGCGCTGTACCAGCACGTACAGCAGGGCGATCGCGACGAGCACGATCAGGAAGGCCAACCAGCCCGCGGAGGTGAAATGGGAAATGCTCACTGTTTGGGCACCCGCCCGGTCGGGGCGCCGAAGGTGTGGCGCCGGGTGGACACGAAACGAACCACGTCGGCGATCCAGTCACGATCGGTGCGCAAGGTCATCACCGGAGCACCGCAGGTGCGCAGCGCGGCCTCGACCTGCTCGCGATGCTGCTGGGCGGCCTGCCCGAAGTCGGCTCGCAGGGTCGGGGTGACGGTGAACTCGCGGGTGCGGCCGGTTTCGGGATCGTGGAGCACCACATCACCGACGTCGGGCAGATCCAGATCGAGCGGATCCAGGATCTCCACACCGAGCAGATCGTGACGGCCCGATATCGCACGCAGCGAACGCTGCCAGTCGATATCGCCGAGGAAGTCCGAAATGACAACGGCCAGACCGCGTTTACGTTGCGGCCGGCGCAGGGACTCGATGGCTCCGCGCAGATCTCCGCGCACCCCGTCCGCGGCGCGCGGCGTAGTCGCGATACTGCGCAGCAGCCACTGCGCGTGCACCCGGCCACTGCGGGCCGGGATCCGGTAGAGCTTCTCGCCGGTGGCGACGACCGCCCCCACGCGGTTGCCTCC
>JAFMQT010000587.1 GCA_017354515.1 Nocardia sp.
CGCGATCGCCTGTTCGACACGCTCGCCGCGCCCGAACCCGAGGCCGATTCCGGATTCGAGATCAGCGGCGGCCCGATCGCCGTCGGCGCGGCCGCGGACTGGCTGGCCGACCATGCGAAAGCCGGTGCCCGGCACGGTGTTTCGATCGTCGGCAGTACCGCCCCGGTACACGGTGACGTGACGGCGATCGCAATCGCCGCGGCCGACGGTGAGGGCGGCTATTTCGACGTGGTGAGCCTGTCGCCCGAGGATGAGGCCGCGCTCGGCGGCTGGCTCGCCGATCCGGAGGTCGGCAAGGCGGTGCACGAGGCCAAGGCGGCGGTGCACGCGTTGGGCGGGCGCGGCTGGCGGCTGGCCGGTCTGCGCATCGATACCGCACTGGCGGCCTATCTGGTCCGGCCCGGGCAGCGCACCTTCAACCTGGACGATCTCTCGCTCCGGTATCTGTCGCGTGAGTTGCGCGTGGAGTCCGGCGCGGACTCCCAGCTCTCGCTGCTGGACGAGCAGGAGCAGGTCGATACCGAACTCGCGCGCACGGAGATCCTGCGCGCGCGGGCGGTGGCCGATCTGGCCGAGGCCTTCGACGGCGAACTCGAGCGGATCGAATCCACGCCGTTGCTCGCGGACATGGAACTGCCGCTGCTGGACGTGCTGGCGGATCTGGAACAGGCCGGGATCGCGGTGGACACCGATCAGCTCGAGCAGCTGCGGCGCGAATTCGCCGACCGGGTGAGCGCGGCCGCGCAATCGGCCTACGAGCAGATCGGTAAGCAGATCAACCTCGGCTCCCCGAAACAACTGCAGGTGGTGCTGTTCGACGAGCTGAACATGCCCAAGACCAAGCGCACCAAGACCGGCTACACCACCGACGCCGACGCTCTGGAGTCGCTGTTCGAGAAGACCCAGCATCCGTTCCTGGAACATCTGCTGGCGCATCGCGACGCGACCCGGCTCAAGGTCACCGTGGAGGGTCTGCTCAAATCCGTCGCCGACGACGGCCGGATCCACACCACCTTCAACCAGACCATCGCCGCCACCGGCCGGCTGTCCTCGACCGAACCGAATCTGCAGAACATTCCGATCCGCACCGATACCGGACGCCGCATCCGCGACACCTTCGTCGTGGGCCCGGGGTACGAATCGCTGCTGACCGCGGACTACAGCCAGATCGAAATGCGGATCATGGCGCATCTGTCCAAGGACGCCGGTCTGATCGAGGCGTTCAATTCCGGTGAGGACCTGCACAGTTTCGTCGCCTCCAAGGCTTTCGACATCCCGATCTCGCAGGTGACCCCGGAGATGCGCCGCCGGATCAAGGCCACCTCCTACGGTCTGGCCTACGGGCTGTCCGCATACGGTCTGTCCCAGCAGCTGAAGATCAGCACCGAAGAGGCCAAGGTGCAGATGGAGACGTACTTCGCCCGGTTCGGCGCCATTCGCGACTATCTGCGCGAGGCGGTGGATCAGGCCCGCAAGGTCGGCTACACCCAGACCCTGTTCGGCCGGCGGCGCTATCTGCCGGATCTGGATCAGAGCAACCGCCAGCGCCGGGAGGCGGCCGAGCGGATGGCGCTCAACGCCCCCATCCAGGGCACCGCCGCCGACATCATCAAGGTCGCGATGATCAAGGTCAACTCCGCGATCGAGGAGTCCGGACTGCGCTCGCGCATGCTGTTGCAGATCCACGACGAACTGGTCTTCGAGGTGTCCCCCGGTGAGCGCGAGAGCTTGGAAGCGCTTGTCCGGGAACAGATGTCGCAAGCCATCGAGCTGTCGGTGCCGCTCGAGGTCTCGGTCGGGGTGGGGCGCAGCTGGGACTCGGCCGCACACTGACCGGCGCTGGAGTACCCGTTGGTTCGCCGTTTACTCGACAATGTGACGAAGTTACTTCGCGGTTTCACGGGTATGTCGTTGCGATCGCCGCGAGGAGCTCATATCCTCGATGGCGTGCCGAATCCGACCGCCAGCCACAGCGCCGCGCGCAGTGTCGCAACACACAGCAGTGTTGTCCCACGCCGGCGCGTGGAGTTGCTATCGCCTACCGCGATGGTGGCTGCGGCGCGACTTCTCGTAGTACCTCGCCGTAGCGGGAGCTGATTCGGACCGGCCCCCTCGCTGCGGCCGTCGATTTCGTATTTGCGCTGGTCCCACCTGTCATTCGACCAACGACAAAAACTTCGGGAAGAACCCACCATGACGATCACCATCGATCCCCATGCCATTATCGCGGCCGCGCCGAAGGGGCTGCGTACCGAATCCGCCGACCTGACACCGAGTGAATTCCTCAGCCGCTACTGCGGTCCCACCGGCCCGGTCAAACTCAACGATTGGACCGCGGTGGGCCAGTCGCGCACCTCGACCTACACCGCGACCCTCGAACTATCCGGTCATCATCGGACGGTGGTCGCCTCCGGAAATCCGGTCGCGGCACTGACCTCGGTCCTCTACGACGAGGGCTATCCGATGGAGATCCTGCAGTTCCATCAGCGGCACACCGATTCCGGCACCGCCACCTTCGTGCAGTGCGAGTGCAACGGCCGCCGTGGCTGGGGCGCCGCCCTGGCCGGTGACGGCCCGGAGTCGACCATGCGTGCCATGATCGCCGGCCTCAATCAGCTCGGGAACTGATACCCAGCTGACATGCGAAGTGGCGC
>JAFMQT010000037.1 GCA_017354515.1 Nocardia sp.
GTGCGCTGGCGCTCACCCGCGCCCGGATGTTCGCCCGTGTGCCCGTCGTGCGTCGCCCGCGCCGATGCCGCCGGCCCGGCCTGCGCCGACGCCTCGGGTCCGCCGGGGACGGAGCCGGATGCGGCGCCGACCAGATCGGAACTGCCTCCTCCGGGCGCGTTCGGATCGGCTGGACCCGCTTGCGGCGCAGGGTGATCGGGATATATGCCACCGTCCATGAAGGCCGGAACATCTTTCCCGGCGGCCAGGAACACCCCGGTATAGACCGTGTCCATCACCCGCACCGCGTCCTGGCGCAGATTCTCGGCGCCCTTCTGCACGGCCACATTCGCGGTGGCCCGACTCGGATCCAGCAGTGCCGCTTCCAGATTCGCGTGCTCGACCCCCTGCTGCGAAACCGCCGAACGCAAGGTCTCGGCCGCGCCGTTGGCCTGGCCGAGCCGCTGGCCCACCACGGCCATCACATCGGAGAGGTGCTGACCGTATTTCTCGAAGGCCGCCACCGCGTCGGCGGCGGTCTGGGCCGCACCGCCACGCCAGCCGTCGGCGATCGCGCCGCGGATCTCGGCGTGCGCGGCCTGGACCGCGTCGGCCACCGAATTCGCCGAGCCCTGCCAGGTCTGCTGCCCGGCGGTCAGCACCTCGGGGTTGAGCTGTTGGACGCCGCGCTGGATTTCGGTGTGCGTGAGATGGTCGAAGACCTCGGAGGTCGGCGCGTAGTCCGGATCGGTGGGCGGCTGCGAAGGCGGGGTTCCCGCACCGCTGAGCCTATGCATGGCCGCCCCCCGGTAGGTGCGCACCGGTACGGGCGATCGCGGCCGCCGCGTCGGAATCGTGACCGTGGTAGGCGATCCCGGCGGCGCGCAGTGTTTCCGCGAGCTGCCGGGCCCCGTCGGCGTAGTCGCGCAGCCGCCCGATCGCGTCTGTGGCCTTTCCCTCGAACCCCCGGCGCAGTGCCGCGCCGGACTGGAAGCCCCCGAAACCCGGCATCGACGTCGCGGCGTCGAGTTGCGCGATCTGGTGCTCGATCTGTTCGGCGAGACTCTCGTAACTACGGGCGCAGCGTTCGTGTACGCCTTCGGTGACCAGAACCCCGTCGACCCAGAGTCGGCCGTCGTCTACTGCCTGAGTGAGCGCTCCGACGTCGGCGCGCACACTGCCCGGCTCCTGCGAGTGCATTGCGGTCCCCCTTTCTCAACCCACTTCCGCGGTGCGGCCAGCGACCGTGTGGATCCATCGCGCGATATCGATGGTCACCGCCGCATGCACCGGCTCGTGCAGCAAATCGTGCCCGGAATCGGGGTACTCGTGCAAGCCCACCGACCCATTTCGGCCTGCCCACTCGCGCACGGGGTCGATCGGCGCGCGCCGGTCGTCGACCCCGTGCAGGGCGAGAACCGGCAGTTCGGACGGTATTCGCGGCGCCGCGGCGAGGGCCGATTTCGGCGTGCCGATCAGAATCATTCCGGCGCCCTCCAGGTCCGGTAGGTCCGCCGCCGCCAGACAGGTGGCCGCGCCCAGTGAGTGACCGGCGGGAAAGAACGGGATACCGGGACATTCCGCCCGGATCAGCCGGGCCAGTGTGGCCGCGTCAGCGACCAGTTCGGTGAGTGTGCCCGGTTCGGCGGGGTCGCCTTCACTCAGCCCCTGGCCGGAGGTGTCCAGACACCACACGTGGATCCCGCGACCGCTCAGCGCCCGCCCGAGGCGGTGGTAGTGCCCGCTGTGCTGACCGCTACCCGGCAGGAATTCGACCGCGGCCACCGGGCCGGCCGAGTCCGCGAGCCAGGTCCGATAGTGCAGCCGTCCGCGAGCGCCCTGAAAGAAGACCATTATCTGATTGTTCGCGATCGCGCGGCAGCGGTGTCAACCGTCTCGATCCACGACACACCCACCCCTCGCGCCACGCCGTGCGACCTCGAATGTTTAGTCTGATGCGCGACTCGGAACACAATGCCCGGCAGCCGGATGTCCCCGCGCCCGATATTCGGCGCATCCGGCTCGCCGGCCGCATGCGGATACGGCGGAACCGGAGGAGGGCCGCGCTTGATTCTGTTCGGTGATCGGGTCGTGTGCTGCACCGACGACCTGGTGCGGGCGGCGCGGTGCGAATTCGCGCTGCTACGCGCGTTCGACGCCGAACTGGGAATCGTCGCCGATGCCGCCGAACCCGCATCCGGACTGCCGCTGGGTTCGCGGCCGTGGGCCGGTGAACCACTGTCCGGCGGCACCGCACGGTGGATCGAGGTCCCCGAATCCCGCCGACCCACCCGCGCCGAGTTGGCCGCCGCACACGAGGCCACGCTGACCGCCCTGCGCGACGGCGACCGAACCATCGCCCGGGCGACCTTCTTCGACGGTTCGTTCGCCGCCGGTTGTGCCCGCATCGGCCGAGCTGAGACCGACGGTGCCGATGCGCTGATCCTGCACGGCCACCGCGCCACTACCGAGACGGCCGCGCTACTGGAACTGTCCGCGTGTGCGATACTGTTGCGCGACAATGGTTTCCGAGTGGCTCAGCAGGTCCACCTGCACCTCGGCGACGGCACCGAACGCCGATACGATCTGGCCCACGCCCTACCCGTGCAGGCGGCAAGCCGATCCCGGGTGTCGGCGATCATCGGCGCCAAACAGGATGAGCTCCTGCCGGTTCAGTGGGGAGACCGCCGGTATCCGGCCTGCGGTCGGTGCGCGAGTTGTCTGGCCGAGATGGCCGCCGCGCGGGATCTGACCCTGATCGCGGGGATGCGGCCGAGCGTGCGCGGGCAACTGCGCGCGGCCGGGATCACCACCATCGATCGGCTCGCACAGGCCGAGGCACCGGCCGGAATTCCCGGGCAGACCTTCGCCGCACTGCGCCAGCAGGCCGAATTACTGGTGCGCGGGGAGCGCACCGGGCAGGGTGTCTACGCCGTCACCGATGCGGGTGCGTTCGGCGACCTGTCGCCGGCCGATTCCGGTGATGTCTTCCTCGCCGTCGAGGGGGCCGAAGTCGGGGTGGGGGTGCGATCGCACGGCGCCGACGATGTCCTGCTGTTCCACGCCTTCACCACCGCCGACCCGATCGCGCTGCTGGAATTCCTGGCCGACCGCCTGCAACGGCATCCCGGTCTGCGGATCTACCACTATCGCACCGAGATTCGCGATCTGATGGCGGCGCTGTGCGCCCACTGCGGCGCCGATGAGGAGACCACCGCCGAACTGCTCGACGCCCTACTGGATCTGTATCCGATCGTCCGGTCGGCACTGCTGATCGGCGCCCGTACCCTCACCCTGTCCGCGATCCTCGGCGCGCTCGATCCGCAGGGACCGGCTCTCGTCCCGGGCCTGGAGAACACCTGCGCCGGCACCCTGCGGCTGCGCGACCGGCTCGCCGCCCTGGCCGGTGAACACGACATCGCCCCGCACCCGGCCGCCGCTCACCAGGCGGCCGAGCAGCCGGCCGCGGTCGAGGACGCACTGCGCGAATTCGCCTTCGACTACGACGAATCCCGCAGCCCGGCCCAACTGGCCGCCGCGTGGATGGCCGCCGTACTCGGTTATCCCCGCCGCGAGCGCCGGCCTCTGCACAGCGCACACGAGGACCGGCTGCGCCTGCCGATCGGCGAATGGTCCGATACCCCAGGGGTTCTGGTGGCCGACTGGTCCAGTATCGACACCAAATGGCAGCACACCGACGATCATCCGATGCGCCGCTATCTCACCGTGACCGGCCGCCTGGGGACCGGAATCCGGCCGTCGCCGGGGACGCCGGTCCGCACGCTCTACGACATTCCGGTAGCCGATCTCGCGGCGCTGCCCGGCCGGCACGGCACCGCCGCGGCCACCGTCCTGGGATGTGCGCTCGACGACGACTTCGACGATGTGATCCGGGTCGAGGAACTGCTGGCCCCGGGGGCCACGCCCCATGACGAACTGCCGACCGCGATCGTCCCCGAACCTCCCGCCCGCCAGGAGAATTTGCGGCAGACGCTGGCCGCGCTCGGCCACCAACTGCTGGCCAGCCTGCCGGATATCCCGCGGACCGCGGCCTTCGATCTGCTGTGCCGGCGACCCCCGCGGCTGCGCTCCGGAACTGAATTGCCGCAGGTCCGTGGCGATCACGCGGCCGCGATCACGACGGCGGTCACCGAATTGGACTCGTCGTATGTGGCGGTGCAGGGGCCGTCGGGTACCGGCCGCACCGATACCACCGGCCGGGTGATCGAACGTCTGGTCACCCGGCAACACTGGCGAATCGGGGTGGTCGCGCGGTCGCACACCGCTGTCGAGACCGTCCTGGACGAGGTGGTCCGGATGGGTGTGCTGCCGGAACTGGTGGCCAAATCCGAGGTGCAGACGGTAGCCGCGGAATGGCTCGCCATCACGCCCGAGCGGTATCCCCGCTTCCTGGACAATGCCGTCAACGGCTGTGTGATCGGCGGGCTGCCGGCGGATTTCACGGACCCCGGCCGGGTCGCGCCGGGGAGTCTGGATCTGCTCGTACTCGCCGATGCCGGGCAGTTCCCCCTGGCACAGGCGGTCGCGGTCGCGACGGCGGCGCGCAATCTGCTGGTTGTGGGTGATCCCGCACCGCTGCCGACCGCCGGCGCGCACCCCGAACCGGTACACAATTCGGCACTGGGCCATCTCGTCGGCGAGAATGTCACGCTACCAGCGGATTTCGGATACTTTCTGGAACGCACCTGGCGCATGCATCCGAGTCTGTGCGACACCGTCTCCACACTGCGCTACGGCAAGCGCCTGCGGTCCAACGAAACCATCACCCTCGCACGCGAACTCGACGATGTGGCACCCGGCGTCCGGGCGGTCGCGGTCGAACACTACGGCAACAGCATCGAATCCGCCGAGGAGGCGCAGGAGATCGTGCGCCAGGTCCGCACACTGCTGGGCCGGACCTGGCGGCAAGGTGCGAGCAGCCGGCCACTGCATCCGCACGACATCCTGGTGGTCACGCCGTATCACCGGCAGGTGGCGCGGATCCGGGCGCAGTTGTCCCGGGCCCGGATCGAGGATGTCGTGGTCGGCACGCCCGATCGGTTGCGCGGCCGGGAGGCTGCCGTCGTGCTGATCTCGATGACCACCTCCACGCCGGGCCAGGCACCGCACGGTATCGCGGCGCTGCTCTCCCGGCACTGGCTGACCGGCGCCATCTCCCGCGCGATGTGGGCGGTGATAATCGTGGCCTCACCGCTGCTGCCGGCCCATCTGCCCGAAACCGCCGACCGGCTCCCGGATCTGGCCGCCTATCTGGAACTGACCGCCGATCGGGCGAACTGACCGGTCAGCCGAAGTTGCGGCCCTCCCCGCGGTAGGTCGGCACCGTGGCCTGCCGCCGGCCCCCGTCCACGAGGTGCAGGTGGTCGAAACGCTCGCACAGCTCACCGGCTTTGGCGTGCCGCAACCACACCCGGTCGCCGACAGCGAGGGTGGTGGCGCCGGTGAACGGTGTCTGCACCTCGCCGGCGCCCTCGGTGCCGATCATGCGTAATCGCCGGGGCCATACCGGTTTCGGCACGCGCGCGGCGCCGGGCGGACCGGACGCGATATACCCCCCGGCGAAGACCGTCGCGATATCGGCGGCCGGGCGCCGCACCACCGGAAGCGCGAAATACAGTGCCGGGTGCGGGGTGAACGCACGATAGCCGTCGAACAGGGTCGGTACATAGAGCCCGGATCCGGCGGTGACCTCGGTGACCTCCGGCGCCCCCACACTCACCTCGATCGAGCCGCTGCCGCCGCTGTTGACGATCTCGAGTTCCCCGGCCACCGACCGGACCGCATCGAGTACCGCGCCGCGGCGCCGGCCGATCTCCGCGGCCGAGCGCCGTTTGACCAGGCGCACAGCCGGATTCGTATCGGGCAGTCCGGCGATCTGCGCTTCATAGGTCATCACTCCGACCACGCGCAGTCCGCGCTCGAGGGCAGCGCGGGCGAGGTCGGCGGCCTGATCGGGGGTGCGGATCGGCGAGCGGCGCACGCCGAGGTGCAACGGGCCGACCCGCAGCGAGGCATCCACATCCAGGCACACGCGCGGGGCGGGGCCGGGCCCGAGTACCGACCGGATCAGATCGAGTTGCGCGATATCGTCGACCATCAGCGTGATCGAATCGAGCCGGATCCGGTCCGCGCCCAATTCGGCGAGCGCGCCCCGATCCACCGTGGGATATCCGAGCAGCACATCACGAGCACCCCGGTCCACCAGCCACAACGCCTCGCGCAGCGAATAGCCCATAATGCCGGCGAATCCCCCGGCGGCGGTCAGACCGGAGCCGAGGACCTGCTCGAGGACGCCGCGGCATCGCACCGATTTACTGGCAACCCGGATCGGTACGCCACCGGCGCGGCGGACCAGGTCGGCGGCATTGGCGCGCAGCGCCGTCAAATCGAGAGCCGCCAGCGGCGGATCGAGGTCGGCGGTGGCGGCATCGAGTCCGGTGAACTCGTCGGGGGCGGCGTCACTCACACTCACCAGCCAAGCATTAGACTGGTCGAACGTCCAGAACTAGCTCTCGACAGCCTTGGTGAGCAGGATGGATACCAGATCGTCCAGCACGATCAGCGTGACCTCATCGTCCCCGTCGGCCAGCCAGCGCAGCACGGTGCCCTGCATCAGGGCGACCACCGAGGCCGATATCGCGTCCACCGGTTCGATCCACTCGGTATCGGACCGTTCGGCGCACAGGGACAGGGTCGCGGCGACCTCGGCATCCAGATCGCGCAGCCGGCTGTTGACGACCTCGGCCCGGCCCGGATCGCCGGCCCAGCGGCTCCGCAGCGCCGCGATCGTGTCGTCGAGGGTCGCCACCTGCTGCTCGGGCGCCGCGAGGACCTGCGACCACACGGCGGTCACACCGGCATGCAGAAGTCCCCGCAATTTTCGCGTACCGGCGCAGTCCCCCACGGCGGCCGCATCCTCGATGGCCTCCCGGACAGCCCGCCGTGGCCGGATCTGAACGATTTCTCCACTAGCGCTCAACGAGACTCCCTAGGCGATAGAACTCGCGCACCTGGCTTGCACGGGTCCGATCAACAGGCTTCGGATCAGCGTTGATCCCTACCGATACACTCGGTCGGCCCGCATATCGTCTACCGATGTTACGGGGGTTTCGGGGCAGACGACCAGGTTCAGTGCCAATTTCCAGACTGAAAGAATGTTTTGTTATCGGGCGCATCGCCCCCGGCGACGCCGCCGACCGGAATCCGCCACGGTCAGCGCCATGGCGGATGACGGGGGCATATCGAATACCCCGACGGAATCGGAGAAAATCGTTATCTCGTTGTGGTCTGGGCCACACCGATAGCAGGCCCGACCGCCGCGCACCCGCCGCCGATAACCTGGAGTGGTGAGTACGGCTGTACCGGATCATTTCCGCATCCCCGGCACCTTCAACTACCGCGACGTCGGTGGTCTGCGCACCACCGCCGGTGCCACCGTCCGAGGCGGGGTGCTGCTGCGCTCGGCCCAGCTGTGCCGGCTGGACGAACGCGGTCACGAGACCCTGCGCGATCTCGGGGTGAGCACCGTGCACGATCTGCGTGGGCCGTACGAGGCCGAGCGGATGGGCGCGGACCTGCTCCCCGACGGCATCCGCCTGGAGGTGACCCCCTTCCACGCCAGGATCGGCGCCCCGCACGAGAAATCCGCCGGACCGGACCAACCCACCGCACGGGAGGAGGAGAACCTCGCACCGCACGAGGCCCGGCATCTGAATCTGCTCGACGTCTACACCGAATTCCCGTCCATGCCGCTGGCCGGGGCGGCGATCACCGCCTTGGCACGCTCGCTGGTCCGCGGGGACGGTGCGGTGCTGGTGCACTGCGCGGCGGGTAAGGACCGCACCGGCTGGGCGGTGGCGACGCTTTTGCGCGCGGTCGGGGTCACCGAGGAGGACATCCTGGCCGACTATCTGCTCAGCAATCACGCCATGGCGGCGCTGGCCGACGATATGGCGCGGAACGGCTCCGATGCGACCGCCACCCTGCCGGCATCGCTGCTGGGGGTGTCGGTGGAGTACCTCGACGCCGCTACCGAGGCGATGCACCGGAACTACGGCGATCTGGACGGATATTTCGAGGCCATCGGCCTGACCGCCGAATTGCGCGCCGGATTGCACACCCGCCTGGTGGGGTGAGAGCCGCGCCGGCGCGGGCTCAGGCAATCCGGTGCACGATGCCGTCGGCATCGATACTCACCTGATTGCCGGTGTGGAACCAACTGCCGGTGAAACGGGATGCGGTGGTGGCCGGGTCATTCCAGTATCCACGCATGACATTCGGCCCACGACACAGTAATTCGCCGCTACCGGTGTCGGCGCGTGGCCCCGAGAGCGCTAATTCGGTTCCGCCGAACGGGAATCCGAGCACCTCACCGCCCAGCACACCACTGCCGGTGACCGTGCCCCCGTCGACCATGGCCAGGCCGATCCCACTTGTCTCGGTGGCGCCCCAGACCGACCACTGCCGGGCCAGCGGGAACACCTCGTTGAGCTGGGCGGTGACGGCTGCGGCGGCCTCGGGCTCGAGCGCCCCCACCTCGGCGCGGTGTCCCGCACTGCAGATCCGGCACACGCCTTCGGCCCGCAGCCCGTCCAGTTCGGGGAGCAGACCGGCGAAAATGCGCGGCGTGGCGGCGACCATATCGATACGCTCGGACACGATCGTCTCGGCGATCATCGACTGATCCGGCGCCAGCACCACGGTTCCGCCCACCGCGAAAGTCGGCAGCAGTTGATCCACGCAGCCGCCGGCATGGGCCAGCGGCAGCAGCACCAGATTGCGCCAGCCGTCGGTGGGCAGGTCGAAGGCGCCCACCACCGAGCGCACGGCCGACAGCAGGTTCTCGTTGGTCAGCTCGACCCCGCGCGGATCCGGAAGGCCCTGTGCCGCACCGCAGCTGGTGTAGCACATCAGCGCCACCTCGCCGAGGCTCGCACCGTCGTCGATATAGGCGGCGCCGTCGGGCAGATCGGAGTACGCGGCCCCGACCCCGCCCCCGTCGAGGATGAAATCGGCGCGGCTGTCGGCGACGACCCGGGTGGCGGCATCCTCGGGCAGGCGGTCGTCCACCAGCACCGGGACCGCACCCGACAGGAGCGCTCCCAGGAAGGCCTGCACCCAGCGCGCGCCGACCGGCATCCGCACCGCGACGCGATCACCGTAACCGATGCCGTGCAGCTGCAGTCCGCCCGCGATCCGGGAGGCCGAATGCCACAACTGGCGATAGGTCAGCCGGGGGCCGCCGATCTCCACGATCGCCTCCCGGTTGGAGAACGCGTGCACCTGCACGTCGAGCAGTTCGGTCAGGGCCGGGTTCAAATTGCCGTACCGCAGCACGCCGTCGGCGCCGCGCGCGACCGGGTTGGCGCACCACGCATTTCGCGGGTGCGGGTATTCGACCAGCTCCGTCATCAGTCCCTCCGGATGCCTCGACGATCAGGCATCTGCGACTATATGACCCAGATCACAAACCCGTGGCGATTGGCGCGGAAGTGTCCGAATGATCACCGCCCGGTGTAACTCGCCTTGCCCGGGCCGTTATCGAGGAAGCTGCGTACGCCCCCTTTCAGGTCCTCGGTCTCGAACAGGTCACCGGATACCTTGGGCGTCACGGCATCCGCGTGCGCGACGCCGCCGGAGCGCCAGGCGGCGATGATCTGCTTGGTGGCCGCGTGCGCCCGGGTGGGGCCGTCTGCGAGCCGGGCGGCCAAGGCCCGGGCGGCGGCGTCGACATCGTCGTGCACGGCGTTCACCACTCCCCAGTCGGCCATGGTCGCGGCGTCGTACAGATCGCCGGTCATGACCAACTCCCGGGCCCGCCCCGACCCGGCCCGCTCGGCCAGCCGCTGCGGACCGCCCATCGACGGGGTCAGCCCGACCACCGTCTCCACCAGGCCGAATTTCGCCTTCGGAGCGGCCAGCAGCAGATCACAGGCCAGTGAGATCTCGAAGGCGGCGGTGAGCGTGAGTCCGTGCGCGGCGAAGATCACCGGGCAGGGCAGTTCCTCGATCGGACGAATGATCTCGTCGAAGAGCCGCTGCCACAGGTTCGCCCCCTGCTGCGCGGTGAGGCCGTCGAATTCGTGCACGTCCACGCCGCCGGAGACGACCTTGCCCTCGGCGCGGATCAGGAGTGCGCGCGGCGGATTCGTGCGCAGTTCGGCCAGATCGGCGGTCAGCGCTCCCAGCAGCGCGGAATCGAAGAGATTCAGTGGCGGGCTGTCGATGGTGATGATCGCGAACCGGGCGCCGGCCTCGGAGGTGGCCTGTTCCAGGCGGGTGGGTTTCGAATCGGTCATGGGCCGAATCTATCTGCCAAACTGGAGCCGTGGGAACCTCAACGGACCGGACCCCCGATACCGCCGCACGGTCGGATTCCACCGCACCGGCCTATATCGCACCGGGCGGATTCACCCGCGATACGAACTACATCGACACCCGGATCACCGCCGACGGACGCGAGGGCTATCCGGTCGAAGCCGGTCGTTACCGGCTGATCGCGGCGCGGGCCTGCCCCTGGGCCAACCGCACCCAGATCGTGCGGCGGCTGCTCGGACTGGAACAGGCGATCTCGCTCGGCCTGTGCGGTCCCACCCACGACCAGCGCAGCTGGACCTTCGATCTGGACCCGGGCGGCATCGACCCGGTGCTGGGGATCCACTTCCTGCGCGATGCCTATTTGGCCCGCTTTCCGGACTATCCGCGTGGAATCACCGTCCCGGCCATCGTGGAGGAGGCCACCGGGCAGGTCGTGACCAACGACTACGCGCAGATCACCCTGGATTTCTCGACCGAGTGGACCGAATTCCACCGCGAGGGCGCGCCGGAGCTGTATCCGCGCGCACTACGCGCGGAGATCGACGAGGTGAACGAGCGCGTCTACGCCGAGGTCAACAACGGGGTGTACCGGTGCGGATTCGCCGGCGACCAGGCCAGTTACGACGCCGCCTATCATCGCCTGTTCGCCGCGCTGGATTGGTTGTCCGAGCGGTTGCGCACCCAGCGCTATCTGGTCGGTGAGACCATCACCGAGGCCGATGTGCGGCTGTTCACCACGCTGGCCCGTTTCGATGCGGTGTATCACGGCCATTTCAAATGTAATCGGGAGAAATTGAGCGAGATGCCGGTGCTGTGGGCCTATGCCCGCGATCTGTTCCAGACGCCCGGATTCGGCGACACCCTCGACTTCACGCAGATCAAACAGCACTACTACATCGTGCACACCGATGTGAACCCGACCGGTATCGTGCCCGCGGGTCCGGACCTGTCCGGCTGGCACACCGCACACGGCCGGGAAGAATTGGGCGGCAGACCTTTCGGCGACGGCACCCCGCCGCCGCCGCCACTTCCGGCGGAGGTCGTCGCCGGAGAACACCGGGCGTAGCGCCCGGCGGCCAGGCGTGCACCCGCGCAGACCGGCGGTGCGCACCACTAGGCTGGGATGGACCGGACACGAGAGGGGTTACGTTGCCGATGTTCGACAGCAGCGTGGACAAGGCCGTACGAGCTCTGCTGGACAATGGAGCCCGGATACAGGCACCGGCCGTGGCGAAATTCGTCGAGCGGTTCCGGCGCGGTCATCCGGACGAGGGCCCCGGCCAGATCATCGCGCGGCTGGAGAAGTACTACCTGAACACCGTCACCGGCAGCGGTACCGCGGTCGGCGCGACCGCGGCGGTTCCCGGTGTCGGCACCGTCACCTCACTCGCGGCGATGAGCGCGGAAACCGCGTTCTTCCTGGAGACCTCGGCGCTGTACACGCTGGCCATGGCCTCGGTGCACGGTATCGCCCCCGAGGACGCCGAACGCCGCCGCGCGCTGGTGCTGGCGGTGGTGCTCGGCGACAGTGGCATGAAGATCGTCGAACGCGGTGTGGGGCATTCGGCCAAGAACTGGGGCACCCTGCTGGGTGAGAACATCCCCGGCATCAACCGGATGAACGATTCGCTGATGAAACGCTTCATCGTGCGGTTCATCGCCAAACGCGGGATGTTGATGTTCGGCAAGGTGATGCCGGCCGGAATCGGCGCGGCGATCGGCGGATTCGGTAACCGGGCGCTGGGCAAGTCGGTTATCGAGAACGCGCACAACGCATTCGGTCCGGCGCCGTTGCGCTGGGCGACGCCCCTGGACACGGTCATCGACGCGGATCCGCTGACCGCGCTTCCCGATTCGCCCGGCGATCAGCGATCGGCCGGCCCTCGGTGAGCGCGGCCCGCGCCCTGGCCGTCTCGGTCATCGGGCTGCACAAGCAATTCCTGGGTGTGACCGCACTGCGCGATATCGAGTTCTCCGTTCCGGTCGGAACCACGGCCGCCGTGGTCGGTCCGCCGGGCTGCGGCAAGTCGACCCTGCTGCGGATTCTGCTCGGTCAGCTGCGGCCGAATTCGGGCACCGTGCGGGTCGACGCGGCCGGCGGGATCGGCGCCCTCACCCAGCCCCGCGGCCTGCATCCGGGCCGGACCGTGCGCGGACAGCTGCGGGCCTACGCGGCCGCGGCCGGGGTCGACGACGACTCGGCCGAGAAGCTGCTGACCCTGTTGCGCTTGCACGCCGACGCCGACAGCCGGATCAAGCTGCTACCGGACGGCGCGCGCACCCGCCTGGCACTGGCCCAGGCCATGGTGGCGAATCCGGGGGTGCTGATACTGGACGATCCGTTCACCGGACTCGATCCAGGTGAACGCGGCTGGCTCGCGGACCATCTGCGCGGCCATGCGCGCCGCGGCGGTACCACGGTGCTGACATCGCGGAGTCTGGCCGAGGCGGTGCCGGTCTGCGATCAGGTGGTCGTCCTGGACACCGCGTCGGTGGTCTATCTGGGCAGTCCGCGGCGGTTGCGGCGCAGCCATCCCGATCGGCTGCTGGTGCCCGCGTCCAGCCCGATCGCCCTGGCGACGGCCCTGGCGGCCGCCGGTTTCACCGATACGGTGATGCGCGGCGACGGCAGATTGGCGGTGGCCGAGGCCTCCCGGGAGGAGATCCAGGCCGCGGCGAGGCGGGCCGACGTCCGCGTCGGGGATATGATTCCGGACCCGGTACACCCGGATCGGGTGCTGTCCATGCTCGTCAAAACGCCTGCCCCACAGCCCTATTCGACGACCGGTGCCGCGGTCGCCGGGAACGACTACGGAACGCGATGATGCTGCTGCCGACCATCCCCAGGGTGCCGACCGAGGTGAACCGCGCGGCGAACTCGGAATTCCGCAAGATCATCGCGCTGCGAACCGGCTGGTGGATGCCGCCGGTGCTGGCGGCGGTCGGCTTCGTCGCCACCTCGGTATCGGCGAGTGTGGGTTCGGGCCCGCAGGAGAGGGCGGCGCTGGCCACCGGCACGGTGACGGTGGGGCTGTATATCGCGATCGCGATCGCTGCGGTGTGCGGGGTGTGGCGGGGAGCGAGCCTGTCCGGCGACGAGTACCGGCACCACAGTATCTCGCTGACGGCCCTGTCGATACCGGACCGCACACTGCTCTTCGGTGCGAAAGTCGGTGTCGCCGCCGGTTATTCGGTGGTGTCGATGCTGTGCGCGGAGGCGGGCGCCCTGCTGGCACTGCTGGCGTTCGGCCGCGGTAAGGCCCACTTCGGCTGGCAGCTGGCCGGGGTGTTCGGCGGCGGCCTGCTGGCGGCGCTGTGCTGGGGTGCGATCGGCGCCGGCCTCGGCCTGCTGCTGCGCTCGACCACTCTGGCCACGATCGCGGTGGCGGGCTGGCTGATGCTCCTGGAACCGCTGATCTGGCTGGTCGCCAAGGCCGCCGGAGTGGCGGGCCTGGTGACCCTGCTGCCCGGTTCGGCCACCGTCGGCACGGTCGCGGTCGGTTCCTTCGCCGACAGCCCGTTCTTGCCGCCCAATGCCGCCTCGGCGGTGGTGCTGGTGTTGTGGACGCTGGCATCGGGCACGGCGGCCTGGTGGTATCTGCGCGGTCGCGAAATCTGATCGGTTCTCCCAGAAGGGGTGCGGCAGCGGCGACGTGTCGGCATCCGCCGGTACCGTCGAATCGAGATGAACGCGACCGAGAGCAGAGCAGCCGAGGGCAGAGCGGATGACGTGCCGGGGGCACGGGGCGGGGGCTGGTTACCACGGCTCTGGGCCGGATGCCGCGCACATCCGCGCGTGCTGGTCTGGGTCCTGGTCTCGATCGTCGGGGGCGCCCTGGCCGAATCGGTCGTCCCCCTGGTCGCCAAGGCCGCGCTCGACCACGCCCGCCGGGGTGAGGTCTCCGCACTCGGGCCGATCGCTCTGATCCTGGTCGTACTCGCACTGGCCCGATTCGCCACGATCTACGGGCGGCGCTGGATGGCGGGCCGCCTCGCCCTCGACGTCCAGCACGAACTGCGGGTGTCCCTGCTCGCCGCGCTGCACCGCTACGACGGGCCCCGGCAGGGGCGACTGCGGACCGGCCAGGTGGTGTCGCGTTCGATCAGCGATCTGCAGCTGGTCCAGGGGCTGCTGGCGATGGCTCCGCTGTCGGCCACCGCATTGCTGACCTTCGCCTTCGCCGCGGTCGCGATGCTGGTGCTGTCCCCGCTGCTGGCGATCATCGCGCTGCTGACGCTGCCGGCCCTCGGCCTGGTGGTCTACCGCATCCGGCCGCGGTTGCACGCGGCCACCTGGTCGGCCCAGCAACAGGCCGCGGATCTGGCCCAGCACGTCGAGGAGACGGTCACCGGGGTGCGGGTGGTCAAGGGGTTCGGCCAGGAATTGCGGATGGTGCGCGTGCTCGAGGAGCACGGGCGGCGCCTGTACGGCGAACGGATGCGCGCCGCCCGGATCGATTCCCGTTTCGCCCCCACGGTGTCCGCGATTCCACAGGCCGGCCTGGTGATCGTGATCGGATTGGGCGGACTGCTGGCGCTACGGTCGGTGATCGGGGTGGGCACCTTCCTGGCCTTCGCCACCTACGTCACGATGATGGCCTCGAGCACCCGCATCCTGGCCAATGTCATCGTGATGGCGCAGCTGACCCGGGCTGCCGCCGAACGGGTCTACGAGGTCATCGACAACGCTCCGGATACCGTGGATCCGCCTGCGCCGCAACCGCTTCCCGACGGACCGCTGGGTCTGCGGATCCAGGCTCTGAGCTTCGGCTTCGACGCCGACCGGCCGGTGCTGCGAGATTTCGACCTCACCGTGCGGCCGGGCGAGACGGTGGCGGTGATCGGACCGGCCGGATCCGGGAAATCCACCCTTACCCTTTTGTTGCCCCGTTTCCACACCCCGGACTCCGGGCTGATCAGCGTTTTCGGCGCCGGTGGCGGCGACGGCGAGCGCCCCGGCGAGGTCGACATCGCGGATCTGCGGGCGGCCGATCTGCGGGCGGCCATCGGGGTGGTTTTCGACGAACCGTTCCTGTTCTCGGACACCATCGCGGCCAATATCGCCCTCGGCCGTCCCGGCGCCGACCGGGCCGCGGTCGAGAACGCCGCCCGGATGGCCGCGGCCGACGACTTCATCCGGGCCCTTCCGGACGGATACGACACCGTGGTCGGCGAGCGCGGGCTGACGCTGTCCGGCGGCCAGCGTCAGCGGCTGGCCCTGGCCCGCGCGCTGCTGGCCGATCCGCGGATTCTGGTGCTCGACGACGCGACCTCCGCGGTGGACGCCGTCACCGAGGCCGCCATCTTCACCTCGCTGCCGGCTCGCGGTCGCACGACTGTGATTCTGGCGCACCGGGAATCGACGCTGGCGCACGCGGATCGGGTGATCCGCCTGCCCGCACCGGACGCCCCCGTCGCCGCGGATCCGGCGATCGCGGCGCCTCTCGGCACCGAATCCGCCGAGCCGTATCGGCCCGCCGCGGTCCCCGCCGACATACCACCGGAAATCGCCGCGGTCCTGGCGACATTGCCGGCGACCACGGAACGACCCGGCCTCGACGAGGGCGAACTCGAGCGCCCGGATCCACGGTTCCGGCTCACCCGCCTGCTGCACCCGGTGCGGTGGCTGCTGACCGCCGTCGTCGCCATGCTGGCGATCGACGCGGCGATCACCGTGGCATTCCCGTCGCTGACCCGCTATGCCCTCGACCAGGGCGTCGCGCGGCACAGCGGCACGGTATTGCTGCTCGCGACGGCGATCGGCGCGGCACTGGTGATCGTGAGCTGGGCCGAGGAGGCGCTGAGCACCCTGTGGTCCGCGCGCGGAGGTGAACGCGTGCTCTATGGGTTGCGGGTGCGCAGCTACGCCCATCTGCAGCGGCTCGGCCTGGATTTCTACGAGCGTGAATTGTCCGGCCGGATCATGACCCGGATGACCACCGATGTCGACGCCCTGTCCACCTTCCTGCAGACCGGTCTGAGCACCGCGCTGATCAGCCTCGTCACCGCCGTGGGTGTGGTGGTGGCCCTGCTGATCATCGATTCGGGGCTGGCGGTGACGATTCTGGCCGCACTTCCGCCACTGATCGTGGCGACCCTGATCTTCCGCAAGATCTCTGCCTCGGCGTATTCCGCCGCCCG
>JAFMQT010000588.1 GCA_017354515.1 Nocardia sp.
GAAGATCTCCTCGCGCGCCGCGGGATTGGCGTTGTCGGGCAGATCCAGCACGGTGGGTTCGAAGTAGTAGCCGCGCGGCAGATCGGCGGGACGGGAGCCGCCGGCGACGACCTTGCCGCCGCTGTCGGCCGCCAGCGCCACATACCGTTCACAACGTTCGCGCTGGGCGGCGGTGATCACCGGACCCATGGTGGCGGCCGGATCGGTCGGAGCGCCCACCGTCAGGGAACGATAGGCCGCCGAAACCTGCTGCAGCACATCCTGTTTACTGTCCGCCGGGACCAGCATTCTGGTCGCCGACACGCAGGCCTGCCCGGCTGTGGAGGCCACCGCCATGATCGCTCCGAGACCGACCTTGTCCAGGGCGTCGGGCAGATAGATCTGCGCGGACTTTCCGCCCAGTTCGAGCGCGACCCGCTTCACCGTGGCCGCCCCCTGGGCCAGGATGCGTTTGCCGACCGCCGTGGAACCGGTGAACGAGACCATATCCACAGCCGGATGGGTAGTGAGCAATTCCGCTCCCGCCGTGCCATTTTCGACGACGACGCTGAGCACCCCGGCGGGTAGCTGCGCGGCGTCCGCGGCGGCGCCGAAAACCAGTGAGGACAGCGGAGCCAGCGGGCTCGGCCGCAGGATCACCGAATTGCCTGCCAGCAGAGCGGGAATCAGCTTCTGGAACGCCATGATGATGGGCGCGTTGTAGGGCGTGATCGCGGCGACCACCCCGACCGGCTCGAATCTGCGCACACTGAGCGCTACCCGCCCGCGCACCAGATCGTCGGCAGGAACCGGCGAGGGCTCTTCCTGCGGCATCGACAGATACAGGTCGATCAGTTGGCGAGCCAGCGCCACACCGCCCTGGAACTGGGTCATTTCGGCGAATCGGGTGGGCTGTCCGGCTTCCGCCACCATGGTCGGCACCAGCACATCGTGTGTGGTCTCGACATGATCCAGTAGCAGATGCAGGCGCCGGGCTCGTTCGGCCGCGGGCAGATCGGCCCACACTCCGGTGTCGAAGCTGGTGCGGGCGGCGGTGATCGCGGCCTCGATCTCGGTGAGCGGGGTTGCGGTGATCTCGGCGACGGTGGTTTCGTCGGCGGGATTTTCGACCGCGACCGTTTCGTCGCCGGTCACCCAGCGACCCGCGATATAGGTGCGGTCTTCGCGAAGTATGTCCATGCCGGTGTCCTTGCGATCAGTAGGGTTCGGCCGACAGCGCCAGTGCGCCGCCGTAATGGGGTGAGGACGCGCAGGCCACCGCGGTCGTCGCCGAGGGCCGCCCGCGGGCATCGGCCCGCCGCGACAGCCGCAGATAACATTCGAGCAGCTGCGGAACCCCGTGCATGCGGCCGTTTCCGAGCGCACCGCCACTCGAGAGCACCGGCAGTGCGCCGGGGCGGTCGCTGTCGATTCCGCCGTCGCTGATGAATCGGTGCGCCTGACCGGGCGGGCACAGTCCCAGCGCCTCGAGCCAGAACCATACGAACGGTGAGAATCCGTCGTAGACCTGCGGAAGGTCGATCTCGCCGGGACCGATACCGGCGTGTTCGTACAGCCGGTCCGCGGTCGCCCGGCCGGATTCGAGGATGTCGTCGAGCGGCCAGTGCAGCGGCAGCCGGTGCCGTGGGGGCGCGGACTGGGCGTAGCCGGCGATATGGACCGGGCGGTGCGGCAGATCGGCGGCGCGCTCACGCGAGGTGAGGACGAAGGCCGCGACACCGTCGACCGGAATATCGCAGTCGTAGCGGCAGATCGGATCCGACAGCATCGGCGCGTCGAGATACTCCTCGCGGGTCAGCGGCCGCTCGTACCAGCACGACCACCGATGGCGGGCGCCGTTCTTGCGGGCCTCCACCACGATCGCCGCCAGCGCCTCGCGGTCGGCGCCGAAACGGTGAAAATACTCCTGACAGGGCAGCGCGATCGCCGCCAGCGGCCCGAAATAGCCTTGTGGCGCGGTCCATTGGTGTGTTCCGGCGGCCTCGCGCAGGGGGTTGTCGTGATAGCTGCCTGCGGGGTTGTGCAGCGCCCGATGCACCAGTACGTAGTCGGCTGCCCCGGCCGCGACCGCGTTCACCGCCATCGCCATCGACCCGCTGAGCTGCCCGATCCCGTCGAATCCGGCGACATAGGACGGTTCGGCGCCGAGGGTACGCGCCATCCACCCCGGTGAGACGGTGGTGACGCCGTCGCGGGCGGTGTGCGCACCGGCCGACGGCAGCATTCCCGAGGCCACGAAGCCATCGACATCGGCGACCCGCAAGCCGGCATCGGCGATCGCCGACCGCGCGGTGTCCGCGGCCAAGGCGCCCAGGCCATGCTCGGCCTTGCGGCGGACCGGACTCTGCGCGTATCCGACGATGGCGACCCGATTACTCGCCGCGAACCGGCCGCTCATGGGACCAGTCCGAACGCCGGAATCCGAACTCCCGCACCGAGGTCCTCGAACGCCACCGCCACGGCCGCACCGATGCCGACCGCGGCGTCCGGCCCGTCCAGCAGCCGCCCGATCAGTCGTACTCCGGGCGCGGCGGCCATTTCGACGTCGACGAGTACGAACGGCACATCCTCGGCGAAGCCCGGCAGGAACGGGCGCCGGATCACCGTCCACGAACGCACCACCCCCGCACCGTCGACCGCGACGAACTC
>JAFMQT010000589.1 GCA_017354515.1 Nocardia sp.
CCGGGTGCAGCGCCAAAGCGTCCTCGATCTCCTGCGGGTAGATGTTCACGCCGCCGGAGATGATCATGAAGGCCTTGCGGTCGGTGAGGAACAGGAAGCCGTCCTCGTCGAGGTAGCCGATGTCGCCGGTGGTGCTCCAGGTCGGATGGTCCGGGTGCATGGCCTGGGAGGTCTTGTCGGGATCGTTGTGGTAGGCGAAAACGACCTCGTCGCGTTCGAAGTAGATCGTCCCGATCTCACCGGTGGGCAATTCGGCGCCGTCATCACCGCAGATTCGGATCACACCCATCCCGGCCACGCCCACCGAACCCGGCTTACGCAACCACTGCTCACTGTCGATGAACGTCGCGCCGATGCCCTCGGTGGCGGCGTAGTACTCGAACAGCACCGGCCCCCACCAGTCGATCATCGCCTTCTTGACCTCGACCGGGCAGGGCGCGGCGGCGTGAATCGCGACCCGCAACGTCGATACGTCGTAGCGCTCGCGCACCGCCGGATCGAGTTTGAGCATGCGTACGAACATGGTCGGCACCCACTGACTGTGGGTGACCCGGTACTTCTCGATCGCCGCCAGGGCCTGTTCGGCATCGAACCTGGGCATGACCACCACGGTTCCGCCGAGCGCCTGCACCATTCCGCAGAACCGCAGGGGCGCGGCGTGATACAGCGGCGCGGGCGACAGGTAGACCGATTCGGCGTCGAAGCCGTACAGCGGACCGAAGATGGCGGTGTAGCCGTCCGGTTCCTCATCGATCTGCACGCCCGGTAGTGGCAGTTTGATTCCCTTGGGGCGCCCGGTGGTTCCCGAGGAGTACAGCATGTCGGTCCCGCGTGGCTGATCGGTCAGCGGCTCGGCGGAGGAGGCGGCCAGCGCGTCCGCGTAGGAGTCGTACCCGTCGATCGCGCCGCCGATCGCCAGCCGGATCTCGACATCGGGGGTGAGCGCGCGCACCTGCCCGGCGACCTCGGCCAGATCGGCCGATGCGATCAGCGCTTCGGCGCCGCAGTCGTTGACGATATAGCCGACCTCGGGTGCGGCAAGGTGCCGGTTGACGGCCGTGATGTAGAGGCCGGATCGCAATGCCGCCCAATACACCTCGAATACTTCCAGTTCATTGCCCGACAGCAGCGCCACATGATCGCCCTCGCGCAACCCCGCCGCGCGCAGGTGCCGAGCGAGCCGGATCGAATTGTCCTCGAGCTCACGGTAGGTGAGGGTTCGATCGGTGCCGGCCAGGATGGCGGCGGGTTTGTCGGGAAAACGATCGACGTGCGTGCCGGGGTACATCCTGCTCCTCCACCCAACCGGGCGATCATCGGTGACCGCCGAGCCGATACGGGACCCGCGCCGCGCGCCCCTCCGGGCAGCCCGCCCGGATGATCGCGACGATAGCCGAAAGTGAACCAAGATTCGACCGTTCGGAAAGTTCCTGGGCATCGGACCGGTTGCGCTGGTGCGACGGTCGGTTGTGGTTAACGCCGGCCGGTCCCGATGGCATAAGCCGGGTGCAGCAGGTTTCGATCAAGGAGTTCTCATGCGCGTCATCGTGGAGTCCGCGGCTGTCGCCGCTGTCGTGCTGGGATCGGTGATCAGTGCTTCACCGGTGGCCGTTGCGGCGGTTCCTCGGGTCGACATCGAGGTTCAGTCCAACTGCGAGATGGATTGGGTGGGGCCCCGTCCGCAACTGCCCTGGACGACCAACCGGAAACGGGTGTTGCTGTCTGTAGTCAATGTCGGTACTGAGCCCGCGCGGAACGTGACTGTCAACTACGTGGTGTTGGCGGGGCCGGCACATACTCCGGTGGGCAAGTTTGTGAAAGCCGACGTGGCACCGGGCGAGGTCGACTACTTCGAAGTCGGAAGCGTCATGAACTGGGAAATTATTGCAATGGACGTCGCCGCGCTTGTGACCACCACGAGCCGAGATGTCAATCCGTCGAACAATACGACGAACGAACCGCGTCTGTGCTATCAGGTCGTACGATGACGTCCAAATAGACTGAGGTGCAGGATAATCAGGTGTGGGCAATGCCGGAACGCATCCGGCGGGCTCGCAGCAGTCAGGCCCCGCCCCTCACCGCGCCGATGCGGCGACTGCCGCTGCCGGGACCTCCGCCTCCTCCTCGTTGTGTGCGCGGGCGCGGCGGACCAGCGCGATGGTGATCGCGATCAGGATTGCGAAGGTGAGCACCATCATGACACTCGACAGCCACATCATAGTGGGGATGGACAGGTGGTAGACCAGCACGACTCGTAGTCCGGCTTCCAGGCACAGACCCGCACCCCAGATGATGCTCAGGATTGCGAACAGCCGCCGCATCCGTGGCCGGGACCGGTACCGCTCCCGGAACGAGGCGGCTGCCTCCTCGGACATGCCGCGTTGCGCGCTCAGGTAGATCAGGGGCCTGCCGACCAGGGCGCTGAGCAGGAAGGCGGCTCCGATCAGGGCGGTGGTGAAGGAATCCTTGGCGACCATGAACCGCGCGTCACCGGCGATGAGGGTCAGCACGATCGAGAGTGTGAAGCTCGCCAGGATGACGGCGGCGAAGGGGTCGAGCCGGCGCTTGCGCACGATCTCGGTGATCAGGAAGACCCCCGACACCACCGTGCCCGCGCCGAGAGCGACCAGATCGCTCGCGCCGGCCGCG
>JAFMQT010000239.1 GCA_017354515.1 Nocardia sp.
GACGCACGCCGAGTCGATCATGCGTCCAATTGCTTCCATTTGACAACAGTCTGCCGGCCGCCCAGGGTGTGATGTACCGAGGCTGCGGCAAACGCGCCGGTCGCGACGGCCACACGTCCCTGCGAAAGGCGCACGCGAACGCAGACGCATGCCGTAGGTTTGCCGGAAACGTCCAGGATCCGGATATGAGGAGGGCGAGTGAGGTCAGCCCGGGCCGACGCCGGCGAATTTCCGCTGTCGGCAGCCCAGCTGCCGTGGTGGGCGGCGCAGCAGTTGCGTCCGGAGGTACCCAATACCGTCGCCATGTACCTCGATCTGTCCGGCCCGCTGGATATGGATCCGATGCGCGCGAGTATCGCCCGCGCCGCATGGGAACTGCAGTCCCCGCATGTGCGGTTCGTCCGAGCCGGAGACGGCCCCCGGCAGATCCTGGATCCCGACGCGTTCGGGGACATCCCAATCCACGATCTCACCGCACACCCCGATCCGCTCGCCGCGGCGCTGACCGCCATGGACGCCGACCACAGCCGCCCGGTCGACCTGCTGACCGGCCCGATCACCGTGGCGACCGTCTACCGGGTCGCGCCCGAGCGACATCTGATGTACCTGCGCAGCCACCATATGGTACTCGACGGTGTCGGGGCCGCGATCATCCTGCGCCGCGCCGGTCAGCTGTATACAGCCGCCACAGGCACTGCCCCGCAGACGATTTCCGGTTCCGGGCCGCCCCCCTTACCCCTCACGGATCTACTGGCCGACGAACACACCTACCGGAATTCGCCACGCTACCGCGCCGATCGGGAGTACTGGCTCGAGCAGCTGGCCGGATCCTGGCGTCCGTCCGGGCCGGCAGGGCGTGCTGCCGCCCCGGCACCGCAACCGCATCGCGTCGAGGCGATACTGCCGGCCGCGACCACGGATCATCTTGCCGCCCTGCGGAAGCGGACCGGTGCCGGTTTCCCCGAACTGATCGTCGCCGCCTTCGCCTGCTATGTGTCCGCCGCGCTCGGCACCGATGAGGTGATGCTGTCGCTGCCGGTCGCCGCCCGCACGACCGCGGTGCTGCGCCGGTCGGCGGGATCGGTCTCCAACGTAGTTCCGTTGCGACTCACCGCGATTGCGGACCGGACGGTTGGCGACCTGATCGGGCACGTGCGGACCCGGGTGGTGGGCGCGCTACGCCATCAGCGTTACCGCTATGAGGACATACAGCGCGACCTCGGCGAATCACAGGTGGTGCGAGGAGCCTTCGGCCCCGTCCTCAATGTGATCGGCGCCGCGCAACCGATTCGCATGGGCGCCGTCACCGGTCAGGTGCGGCTGCTGTCCCTGGGCCCGGTTGAGGATCTGCTGGTCAACGGATATCAGCTCGGGCCCGGCGAACGCAGCACCACGATCGGCATCCACGCCAATCCCGCGCTGTATTCGGCCGCCACGCTGTCCTGGCATCATGGCCGGTTCCTCGACCACCTCGACCGGTTCCTGGCGGCCGGCCCAGACAGTGCGGTGCGGACCCTGCAGCCGCCGCCACCGATTCCCGAGGTGCCGCCGGTCCGGTCCGATCGAATGCTGGCGGACCTGCTGCGATTCCGCGGGCGGCCCGATGAGGTCGCACTGCGGGCGGGCGAGCGCACCTGGACCGGTGGTGCATGGGAACGGCTGTGCACCCGATGGGCGCGAGAATTGATCGCCCACGGCGCCGGGCCGGCGGTTTTCGTACTCGTCGCGGTACCCCGGTCGATGGAGTCGGTGCTCGCGGTGTGCGCGCTGGCGCGGACCGGTGCCGCGTTCGTGACGATGGACCCGGCCGATCCGCCCCGGCGAATTTCCGCTATCGCTGCTGATTCCGGTGCGCGGCTTGGTATTACGGTGCAAGCGGGGCGCGAATACCTGCCCGCAGAGGTGGACTGGCTGGTTCTCGACGATCCCGCCACGCGGGATCAAGCCCAACGCCGCGACGATATTCCCGTGTCCAACGCCGACCGACTACGGCGCTCGGATTCGCGCCACCCCGCCTATCTGATCTACACCTCGGGCACGAGCGGAACACCGAAGGGAGTAGTCGTCAGCCACGGCGGATTGGGTTCGCTGACCGACCACCTCGTCGAACACTATGGGGTGGACGGCAATTCGCGAGTTCTGCACGCCCATGCCCCTTCCTTCGATGCCCACCTGCTGGAGCTGCTGGCCGCATTCGCCTCCGGAGCACAGCTGGTTGTCCAGCCCGGAGCGGTTGTCGCCGGACGCGAACTCGCCGACCTTCTCAACCGTGAGCGGATCACCCACTTCCTCACCACGCCGGCGGTCTTGGCCACGCTGGAACCCGATCAGGTTCCGGACCTGGAGGTCGCGGTGGTGGGCGGTGAGTCCTGCCCGGCCGAACTCGTGCGCCGCTGGGCACCCGCGCTGCGGCTGCACAACGGATACGGGCCGACCGAAACCACCATCATGGCAACCCAATCGGACCCGCTGCGCGCCGGTGAGCCGGCTGCGATCGGGAAGGCGCTACCCGGCGTGCGGGCGCTGGTGCTCGATCCCCGGTTGCGGCCGGTGCCGCCGGGAACCCGCGGTGAGCTGTATCTCGGCGGTCCGGGCCTGGCCCGAGGGTATCTGGGCAGACCGTCGGGCACCGCGGAACGGTTCGTCGCCGATCCGTTCGGTACCGGAGATCGCCTGTACCGCACCGGTGATCTGGTGCGCGCCGAGGTGGATCACACGCTGGAATTCATCGGCCGCGCGGATGAACAGCTCAGTGTGCGCGGCCGGCGGATCGAACCGGCCGAGGTGGAGGCCGCGCTCACCACCGCGCCGCAGGTCGCCCAGGCCGCGGTGACCGTCGTCGACGGTTCCCGGCTGGTCGGCTATATCGTCGCCGCACCGGGTATAGAACCCGACGCCGCGAGAATCATCGCCGGATTGCGCGAAATCCTGCCTCCCGCCATGGTTCCGGCACAACTGGTGACGCTCGGCCGGCTGCCGGTGACCGCGCACGGCAAGGTCGACCGCTCGGCCCTGCCGCCCCCTCCGCCGGCATCCCGCCCGTACCGCGTCCCGGAAACAGCTCTGCAGCAACGGATCGCCGACCATTTCGCCACCACAACGGGCGCCTCCCGCGTCGGAATCGACGACGACTTCTTCGAACTGGGCGGCAATTCCCTGCTCGGCGTACGGCTTTCGGCGGATCTGGCCGCCGTCACCGGCGCCCCGGTGACGGTGCGCTGGCTGTACACCAATCCGACGGTAGGTGAGCTGGCCGACCGTATCGCCGGCCACGACGGCGAATCCGAGACCGAGGACGGACTGGGCGCCGTACTGACCCTTCGCCGGGGCGGCGGGGCGCCGCCACTGTTCTGCGTCCACTCCGCGGTACCGCTGGCGTGGTGTTACGCCGGTCTGGCCCGGTACATCGCCGACCGCCCGGTGCTCGGACTGCAGGGCCTCCCGCCGGACGGCGCGCCGGTCGCGGCAACCGTCGATGATCTGGCCGAAAGCTATGTGGCACATATCCTCAGCATTCAACCGGAGGGGCCCTATCATCTGCTGGGCTGGTCGCTGGGCGGGCAGATCGCGCACGCCATCGCCGTGCGGCTGCGTGAACGCGGTTGTGCCGTAGCGGTTCTGGTCATGCTGGACAGTGTGGTGTTCCCCGAAGGGATGCCGCCGCCACCGGTCCCGCGCATGCGAGATCTGCTCACCCATCTGCTCGGCGACGAGCCCGAAGACGGCGACGCGCTCGCGGACATCACCGCCGAGACCGCCGCCGCCGAATTGGCGGCTGCCGGAGCCAGTTTCGGTTCCGGTCTGACGGCGGGGCACTTGACCCGCCTGCATCGCGGCTATGCCGACTGCGTGCGCCTGTCCCACGATTACCGTCCCGATGTCTATGACGGTGATCTGCTGTACTTCTCGGCCACCCGGGGTGTGACCGAATCCGTCGGCGCGGACCTGTGGCGGCCCTATGTGACAGGTGACCTGATCGAAGTTCCCGTCGAGACCACCCATGCCCAGCTCACCAACTCCGACGTCGTCGCGGTGATCGGTCCGCTGCTGGCCGACCACCTGGCCGGAGCCGCCCGATGACGCCCCCCGAACCGGTGCCGACCTCGCACAACCATTCCGACCCGGCCCCGCTCTCGCGGGCCCGGCGCGGTCGCCGGTCCGGTGTGTGGTGGTCCGGTATCTACCGGGACCGGTCGTGCTGGGATCGGCTGGATCCGGCCGCGGCCACCTTCACCCGGTGGGTGGATGAGCATCTGCTGCACCCGCATCCCGATCTCGGCCGCGACGGGCCGGTCTGCCCGTTCGTGCGCGCCGGCATCACGCACGATCTGCTGTGGGGCGCGGTGGTCGAGTGCGCGGACCTCGAGGGCACCGACGCATTCGTGACGCAGCAACTGCATCGGATCACCGAGGACGCGCTGGAGATCTACCGCGAGGTGCGTTCCGAATATCCGGACCGGGCCCGCCGATCCGCGCTGATCACCCTGCTGCCGGACCTGACCGATTACCAGCGCATCGACGCGGCCCACCGGGCCTACAAGTCCGAGGCCGTCCGCGAGGGACTGATGCTCGGCCAGTTCTATCCCGGATGCCGGGTCCCGGGTCTGTGGAACCGCGATTTCCGTCCGCTGGATTCCCCCGTGCCGATGCTGGTGCTGCGCCCGATGATGAGCACCGATTACCCGTTCCTCGCCGGTCGCGCGGACTGGCTGTACGCCTACTTCACCCACGTCGCGCCGGACATTCCGCGCCGGTTGCGCTGGGCGATAGCCGAAAGGATGGTCGTCGAAGGTGCCTCGGTCGCCGATATCACCGCATTGCGGGCGCACTCCCCGGACGAACACGCCCGCTGATATGAGCACGTCGCAGGCCTCCAGGGGGCATACTCCACGGATGCGCCGGCTTCTGCGTTGCCTTGTCGCCCTGTTGGCCGTGACCGCCGCCGCGGTCCCGGTGGTTTCGGCGGCCGATCCCGCTCGCGGTTCCGCCATTCTGGATGTGCGGCCGCTGGGCGGGCATCAGTATCAGGTCACCGTGTATTCGGCGGCGATGAACCGTCCGATCACACTGTGGATGTCGCATCCGGACCGGCCCGCTCCCCTGCTGTACCTGCTCAACGCCGTCGACGGCGGCGAGGACGGCGGGCCGTGGAATGTGCGCACCGACGCCGCGCGGTTCTTCGCCGACAAGCCGGTCAATGTCGTCGTTCCGATCGGCGGGCGGGCCAGCTATTACACCGACTGGGCCTCCGCCGATCCGGTGCTGGGGCGCAACGAATGGTCCACCTTCCTCAACCGCGAACTGCCACCGCTGCTGGCCGGCCGCTTCCGGACCACCGGCCGCAACGCGGTCGCGGGTGTGTCGATGTCCGGTGCCTCGGCGCTGGATCTGGCGATCGACGCGCCCGGGATGTATCAGGCCGTCGGCGCTTACAGCCCGTCCCCGAACGTCAGCGATCCGGCCATGACGTCGCTGGTGTATTCGCAGCTGGCGACGTTCGGCGCGAACGCGACCAATATGTGGGGTCCGCCCGGAAGCCCCGGATGGGCCGCGCACGATCCGGTCGTCAACGCCGCGCGGTTGCGCGGGACCGCCCTGTTCATCTCGGCCGGCACCGGCGGCTCGGGACCGCACGAAAACATCACCGACGCGTCGATCGCCGGTAATCCGCTCACCCTGGCCGACCGTGCGGGGGTCGGCGGCGCCATGGAGGGCATGGTGAACGGCTCCACCCATACGCTCACCGATCGCCTTGCGGCACTGGGCATTCCGGCTACCGTGGACTACCGGCCCGGCACCCACTCCTGGCCCTACTGGCAGGACGCGCTGCACAACTCCTGGCCGGTCTTCGCCCGCGCGCTCGGCGTGTGAAGCCCGATCAGGCGCGGGAGAACACCGCCACCAGGAAATCGGAGGCGTCGGCGAACGGACGCAGATCCCAGGTCGATAGCAGCACATCGGTCCGCAGACCCGATATTTCGGCGTCGGCGAGGAAGTCCGCGAATCCGTAGCCGCGACCGCTGCCGAACCCCACGACCACCCGCCCGTCGGGCGCGGTGTGCCGGGCGAATCCGGCGAGCACATCGCGCCGCGTGGACTCGGCCACGAAGGTCATCACGTTTCCCGCGCACAGCACCACATCGAACGGCGCGGTGATCCCCCGCGCGGGCAGATCCAGCCGCGCCAGATCGTCGACCAGCCAGCGCGGGCCCGGATGGTCCAGTTCGGCGGCCTCGATCAGCACCGGATCGACATCCACTCCGACGACCTCGTGCCCGGCCCGATGCAGATATCCACCGTGCCGCCCCGGCCCGCACCCGGCATCGAGCACCCGCGAACCACGTGCCAGCATGGCGTCGATCATTCGCGCCTCACCGACGATGTCCTGGCCTTCGGCCACCATGTTCCGGAACCGCTGCACATACCGCGTCGAATGCGCCGGATCGGCGGCGGTGATTTCTTCCCACTGACTCAGTACGCGCGTTCCCATCGGCCTCTCCCGGATGTGTGAGTGAGTTGTACTGTGCCGCAGTCAATTCCGATCGAGCTGTCCGGCCGTCACAGGCCGGCGGTAACTTTCTGCTCCGCTCACGATATCGCCCGGCCGAGCGTTCCCTCCCCGCCACCGCCGCGGCGGTGCCCGCGCAGTCCGTCGCACAGCAGATCGAACGCATGCTCGGCCGCTCGCACCGCCTCCGGATATCGCTCGTCCGCCGACTGCCCGGATTCCAGACACAGGTGATTCATGAAGGCGAGTTCCTGATGTATCGCGATGACCTGGGCAGCGGTCAGGCGTGCGGTGAGTGGATCGAATCCTCGCTCGCGCAGCGCGGCGTCCAGTGCGTCCACCCCGCGCGCGGTGTAGCGCGTCAGCCGGGCCGCCAGCGATTCGGTGGTACGGACCATGCGGAGGAAGGCCATGATCTCGGCGTCATCGTTGAGGCCGGTATTCGGGTCGCGCAGGCGCAGCGCCTCGAGCCGGGCCTGCCGTAGCGCCTCCAGCGGCGGCTGATCGGGATGTGCGGTGACAATCCGCGCCGCTTCGTCCTCGTGGTCGGCGAACCGTTGCAGGACAAGGTCTTCCTTGGTCGGGAAGTATGC